>SLPT01000161.1 GCA_007131845.1 Desulfobacteraceae bacterium
CCTTCATTGTGACGTAAGCCATTGACACACTCCTTTTTTGGGTTTTGACCGCCGCTTTCATCATTCCGGCAGGCCGACTTTTTTCAAAGCACCCGGCAGCCGGTCCGAAAGCGTGTGGCATTGTGTTTCTGTATTTTCTGTTTCAAGGCGAATAAATCAGGTAAACATAACAGATAAATCTACCCGCGGCAAGTGATTTACCGCCTGTGATTTGATGGGCTTCATAATAAATTGCAAAAAGGATTTCAACCTTTTTTCAATATGGCGACGCGATGGTGCCCCCCGTAATCCTTCCGGAAAAAAACATCTACGAACGCCTGGCTGCGGGCGGCAAGCGCCTCGACCGCCTCCTTCTGGTCGTGACCGATCTCCAGAAGCAGCATTCCGGCCGATCTCAGATATTCCGGGGCTTGCCCGATCAGAAAAGCGATATCCCGGAGGCCGTCGCCGCCCCCGTCAAGGGCTGCGGCCGGTTCGAAATCACGGACCTCCGGCTCCAGCTCAGCCATACGGGTTGACGGTATATAGGGGGGATTGGAAACGATCATGTCGAAGCCTGCGTTTTTCGATACGGCTTCGAACCATTTCGACGCAAAGAATCGTATGCGATCGGCTACGCCGTTTGCTGCTGCATTGCGGGACGCCACACTAAGGGCCGCAGGGGATGAATCGGATGCGAAAAAGACCGGAGACGTCCGGGAACAGGCAAGGCTGATTGCGATGGCTCCGGATCCCGTACCCATATCAAAAATCCGCATCAAATGGGCATGCTCTTCGTCAATCCGCTCCAGGACGGCCTCAACGAGAAACTCGGTTTCCGGTCTAGGGATCAGTACATCATGCGTCACTTCCAGCCCGATCGTCCAAAAATCTTTTCTGCCAAGGATATAGGCGGTCGGCTCCCGCCGGATCCTTCTTTTGACCAGCTCCCGGAACCGGGCGCGCTCGTCTTCCGTCAAGGGCTGCTCGAAGCGGACGTACAGATCGATCCGGTCCACGCCGATGGTCTCAGCCAAAAGGATCTCAGCAGTCAGCCGGGGGGCGTCTATATGATTGGCGGAAAAATACTCCGCGGTCCAGGTCAGGACATCAAGAATGGTCCACTGGTGCGCTTTCTGCAACGTTTGCTTCCGCATCTTCAATCGCCTGGGCCTGGTAGAAGGCTGCAAGCTCGTTGACAATTTCATCGAGATCCCCGGTCAGAACCTGTTCGAGCTTGTAGAGGGTCAGGCCGATCCGGTGGTCCGTAACCCTTCCCTGGGGAAAGTTGTAGGTCCGGATCCGTTCGCTTCGGTCGCCGCTGCCCACCTGGTTCTTTCTGTCCTGGGAAATCTTTTCGTTCTGCTCGCGCAACTGGATATCGTAGAGGCGGGCCCGCAGAACCTTGAGGGCCTTGGCCTTGTTCTTGTGCTGGGACTTTTCGTCCTGGCAGATAACCACCAGCCCGGTGGGCTGGTGTGTCAGCCGGACGGCGGAATCGGTGGTGTTCACCGACTGTCCGCCCGGACCGGAAGAACGGAAAACATCCACCTTGATCTCATTGGGGTCGAGTTCGACCTCCACATCCTCGGCTTCCGGCAGAACCGCTACCGTTACCGCGGACGTATGGATCCGCCCCTGGGTTTCCGTGGCGGGAACCCGCTGAACGCGGTGTGTTCCGCTTTCGTACTTCAGGTAGCTGTAAGCCCCGTCCCCTTTTACCATGGCAATGACTTCCTTGAAACCACCCGAATCGGTCCAGTGGCCGGACATGATCTCCGCCTTCCACCCGCGGCTTTCCGCATATCGGCTGTACATGCGGAAAAGGTCGCCCGCGAACAGGGATGCCTCATCTCCGCCGGTGCCGGCGCGGATCTCCAGGATGACATTTTTGGCGTCATTGGGATCTTTCGGGATTAAAAGCGTTTTCAGTTCGCTTTCCAGACCGTCCTTCCGGGACGTGAGCGCTTCGATTTCTCTTCTGGCAAGATCCTTGATCTCATGATCGCTATCCGACAACAACTCCCGGCTTTCATCGAGTTCGTTGAGGACCTGCCGGTAATCCCGATATACGGAGACGATCTTTCCCAGCTCCGAGTGCTCCCGGGCATACTTCGTGTACATCTCCCTGTCGGAGACCACGGCGGGATCGCTCAGGAGGCCTTCGAGTTCGATATAGCGTTGTTCAAAACCTGCCAGTCGGTCAAGCAGTGCCATAATGTACCAATTGCCTGTCGTACAGAATAAAAACCCGGCCCCGTGCACCTGGCAATGGATCGAAATGGGTATTGACCGGGTGCGGCAGCCGGATGGTTGAAAAAGCTGTAATCCTGTTCAAATGGTCAGCTTTTGCTCTGCTCCTGGTATTTGGCGTATTTCCTGCGGAACCGCTCGATGCGGCCGGCGGAGTCCACCAGTTTTTGTTTGCCGGTGTAAAACGGATGACACTTGGAGCAGATTTCCACGCTGATACCGGATTTGGTCGAACCGATGGATATTTCGTTGCCGCAGGCGCAGCGCACCGTGGTATCGGCATAATCGGGATGAATGTCCTTTTTCATGGTTATATACCTTTCCTTTCGGTATTCAGTGTCTGAACGGAAACCGTCTTCTTCGCCAATCTCTGCGTCCGGCTCAAATTTTAATCCTCAAAATACGCGAAGTATTCCTGGGGTTAAAATTTCCGCCGTCCTTGAACCTGGCGAAAAATCCTGGTTTTCATTCGGGCACTATTTGACAGTTCCGCAGCCACGGGATGCGATGTCCGGTGGCTCGATCATTCAGGAGTTCATCGAATCCATGAATGCCTTGTTGGTCTTTGTACCCCTCATTTTATCCAGCAAAAATTCCATACTGTCAATAGGATTCAGGGGGGCGAGCAGCTTGCGAAGTATCCATACGCGATTGATCGACTCGGTGTCAAGGAGTAGTTCCTCTTTTCTCGTGCCGGAGCGGTTGATGTCGATGGACGGATAGATCCGCCGGTCGGCAAGCTTCCGGTCCAGGTGGAGTTCCATATTGCCGGTTCCCTTGAACTCCTCGAAGATCACCTCGTCCATGCGGCTTCCCGTATCGATCAGGGCCGTTGCGATAATGGTAAGACTGCCGCCCTCCTCGATATTCCGGGCGGCTCCGAAAAACCGTTTCGGCCGGTGCAGGGCGTTGGCATCCACACCGCCGGAAAGCAGCTTTCCCGAGGACGGCATGGTGGCGTTGTAGGCACGGGCCAGTCGCGTGATGGAGTCAAGCAATATAATCACGTGATTTTTATGCTCCACCAGCCGCTTGGCCTTTTCAATGACCATCTCTGCAACCTGGACATGCCGTTCCGCTGGCTCGTCGAATGTTGAGCTCACCACCTCGGCACGGACGGAGCGCTGCATGTCCGTGACCTCCTCCGGACGCTCATCGATGAGCACCACGAACGGCACGATGTTTTTGTGGTTTCCGATCATGGAATTGGCGATACTTTTCAGCAGAATCGTCTTTCCGGTACGGGGCGGGGAAACAATAAGACCCCGCTGGCCGAAGCCTATGGGGGTCATCATGTCCATAATCCGGGTGGAGTAGTCGTCCTTGTCCAATTCGAGCTTGATCTTTTTTTCCGGAAACAGCGGGGTGAGGTTGTCAAACAGAATCTTGTCCCGGGCCACCTCCGGTTCCTCGAAATTGATGGCCTCCACCTTCAACAGCGCAAAATACCGCTCCGACTCCTTGGGCTGCCGGATCTGCCCGGAAACCGTATCGCCGGTTTTCAGGTTGAAACGCCGGATCTGGGAGGGCGAGACGTAAATGTCATCCGGACCGGGGAGGTAGTTGCAGTCGTGGGAACGGAGAAACCCGAATCCGTCAGGAAGGATTTCAAGCGTGCCCTCGCCGTAGATAAACCCGTTTTTTTCGATGTGTGCCTGGAGAAGCGAGAAAATCAACTCCTGCTTGCGCATCCGGCCCACGTTTTCGATGTTGAATTGCTTCGCCATCTGGGTTAGTTCACTGATTTTTTTGTTCTTGAGATCGTCAATGTTCATGTATGAAAGATTCTCCAATTCATCCTATTTTCTTGCAGTCACAGCAGCAGTCCTGACACCCCGGGCCGGTACGCTCCGGGGCCGGATCATGCCGGAAATGGCTGGTTTATTCTGATTTTCAATTGCGACGGCTTCATAAAAAGCCCCATATCTGCGCCTGCGCGCGATTCATCAGAATTTCACGTACGCTAAGCACTCTGCATTCTTCGGAATCGCGCAAG
>SLPT01000116.1 GCA_007131845.1 Desulfobacteraceae bacterium
AAAGTTGATCAGGTCGGTGGACCGGTAGAGCATGGAAAAACCCAGCGCGATGACGCCGTAGATGGCCCCGTTGGTCATACCGGAGAAAAAGTATTGTAGGAATTCCTGCATGAATGGCCGTCCGCTGATTGTTTTAAAATGCGGCGCTGCATGCGGGTACCTGCGGCGATGCCGGAGGCGTACGCATGCAGTGCACGATCGGTTATTATATATGGGCTAACAGCGATGACGATTTCGTAATAAGACGCATGTCTGCGTTACGGGCAATTTCTGAAGAATTTCACGTACGCAAAGTACACTGCATTCTTCGAAATCGCGCAAGCCTTGGTCCTGGACTTTACAAAGCCGTCAGGTCAAGAATTTTTGTGAAGCCGTCAACAGTGGGCTGATCAGTCCACGAGCTCCCATGTGCCGTTTTGAATGCGGACCATGACGAACGCATCCGGGGCGAGCCCGTTGTGATCGGTTTCGGAGAAATTGAACGTGCCGCTGATGCCCACGTGATTTTCAATGCTCTCGAGGTTGTCCCGGATCTTGTTCCTGTCGCCGTCCGTCCCTTTCATCGCCTCGGCCAAAAGATTGACGGCGTCAAAGGCATAGCCCCCGAATGCCGATGCGGGCTCCTGGAAGCGGGTTTCATAGGCCTCGATGTAGTCATTGAGAATTTGTTTCTGGGGATCGTCATCCGGCAGGATGTCAGCCACCAGGATGCGCCCGGTGGGCAGCAGGATCCCTTCGGCTGCGTCCCCGGCCAGGTCGATGAAGCGGGGGGATGCCACCCCGTGACTCATATATAGCGGGATATCGATACCCAGTTGATCGATGTTCCTGGCAACCACGGCGGGGCCCGGGTTCGTTCCCCAGCAGACGATAGCATCCGGTTCGGCCCTGCGCATGTTGGTGAGCTGGGCGGTCATGTCCGTATCGGATACCCCGAAGTTTTCCTCGGCCACGAGTTCCAGGCCGAACGCATCCGCCTGTTCGATGAGCTGGTCCTTGCCGCTTTCGCCGAAGGAGTCCGACACGGTGATGATGGCGACCTTTGTGAGGCCGTTTTTCCGCAGGTGCTGGTATATGCTGCTGACCGCGTGGATGTCGCTCTGTGCGGTCTTGAAAACCCAGGGCTTGATGGGGGCCGTGATTCGGTTTCCGGCTGCGCAGCTGATCAGGGGTACACGCGCCCGCTGGGCCACCGGTACGGCTGCAAGGGAGGTGGGCGTGAGGCTGGGGCCCACGATGGCGGTAACATTGTCCCGGTTGATGAGCCTGCGGGCGTTCATCACGGCGCGGGAGGGATCTCCTTCGGTGTCGTAAATAATCGCCTCGAGCATTCGTCCGTCGATGCCGCCGGCCTCGTTGATCTGGTCGATGGCCATTGTCATCGATTTTCTTTCGGGATCACCCAGAAAGGATGCCGGTCCGGTAACGGAGAAGATGCCGCCGATCTTGATGGGGTCCTTTGCGGAATCGGCCCCGGCCGAAGAGGCCAGCATCAGGCAGGCTGCCGTGAGGATGCCTGCAATGACTGCTGTGATGCGGTGTTTGATTTTAGGTGACATGCTGTTCTCCTTATGCTTGAAAGATTTTTCGCCGCTTCGGCCGCATGGCGGCATAACGGCAGCCGGGCGCTTCCGGCCCGGAATCCGCATATGCCCTGTTACGTGCTACATGGCATAAAGCCTGTCGCCGTCAATGATCTCCACGCCGTTTTCGGAAAGGATACGCGCAGCCTCGTCGAGTTTGTCGAACCGGAAGATCATGACCGCGTTGTCGCCGCTTTGCTGAACAAATGCATACATGTATTCCACGTTGATCCCGTTGCGGGTCAGCAGGTCGAGAATGCCGTGGAGCCCGCCGGGCCGATCATTGACCAGCGCCGCGACAACGGGGGTCGTCTTGACCGTGAACCCGCCTTGTTTCAGGGTGTTTTCGGCTTTTTCGTTGTCGTCCACGATCAGCCGGAGTACACCGAAATCCGAGGTGTCGGCCAGGGACAGGGCCCGGATGTTTACCCCGGCATCCGACAGGATCCTTGTTACCTCGGACAGCCTGCCCGCCTTGTTTTCCAGAAAAATGGATATCTGCTGTGCCTGCATAGGTTTCCTCCCTTGAAAGGATGTTCCGTTATTCCGTCGTTTTGCCGGCTACAGTTTCCGGCGGTCGATCACCCGGGCGGCCTTGCCTTCGCTCCGGGCGATGGTCTTGGGTTCGGCGAGCTTGACACTGGCCGATACGCCTAATGTTTCCTTGATGTTGTTTCCGATGGTTTCGCTCAGGCGCTGCAGTTCCTTGACCTCGTCGGAAAACGCCGCATCGCTGATTTCAACCCGGACGGTCAGGATATCGAGGTTGTCCTTGCGGTCCACCTCGAGCTGGTAGTGGGGCTCCACACCCTTAATCTCCATAAGCACGCTTTCGATCTGAGAGGGAAACACATTGACGCCCCGGATAATCAGCATGTCGTCGGTCCGGCCGCTCACCTTGTTCATCCTGGCCATGGTCCTTCCGCAGATGCACGGTTCCGGGTTGAGCGAGGTGATATCGCGGGTCCTGTAACGGATGACCGGGAAGGCTTCCTTTGTGATGGAGGTGATGACCAGTTCCCCGGTTTCTCCCCAGGGAAGCGGCTGGCCGGTTTCCGGATCAATGATTTCAGGGATGAAATGGTCTTCGAAAATATGCAGCCCCTTTTGCGCTTCATGGCACTCTATCGATACGCCCGGCCCGATCACTTCACTCAGCCCGTAGATATCGACCGCCTTGAGGTGAAGCTTTTCCTCGATCTCCCGTCTCATGCTTTCGGACCATGGCTCTGCGCCGAAAACGCCGAAGCGGAAATTGAGATCCCGGAAGGATACGCCCATTTCCTCGGCAGCCTCGGCCAGATGGAGGGAGTAGGATGGCGTTGCCGTCAGGATGCTGGGTCCGAAGTCCTTCATGATGATTACCTGGCGGCGCGTATTGCCGCCGGAGACCGGTATCACCGAAGCGCCGAGCTTCTCTGCGCCGTAATGCACGCCCAGACCGCCTGTGAAAAGTCCGTAGCCATAGGCATTGTGAATGATGTCTCCGCGGGTCGCTCCGCCTGCGCTCAGGGCCCGGGCCATGAGCTCCGCCCATGTGTCGATATCCCGGGCGGTGTAGCCCACCACGGTGGGCTGACCGGTGGTGCCCGACGATGCGTGGATCCTAACGACGTTGTCCATGGGCACGGCAAACATGTTGAAGGGATAGTTGTCCCTCAGATCCTGCTTGGTGGTGAACGGCAGTCGCGACAGATCCGAAAGGCACCGGACGTCACCGGGTTTGACTCCTGCGTCGTCAAGCTGTTTTCTATAGAACGGAACCGCGGCATAGACCCGGGAAAGCGTCGCCTGCAGGCGCCGGAGCTGAATCGACTCCAACGCTTCCCGGGGCATGGTTTCGTATTCGATGTTGAAAATCATCCGCTTTGTCCTTTGCAGCTTTGGGTACGAAAAAAACAAAAATGGCCGGGGGCGGGCGCCCCACGGCCATAAAAAAGAAAAACCACGGGCGACCCTTGCGTGTCTTCCCATGGCATGCTCATGATCCGGCTGGCAGATTGTTACCTGTCGTTTATGGTGCCGATCCGGCCGATGCATGGGAAGACCTCCTAAAAAAGAAGAAGTCCCCGAAATCCGCCGGGCGGGCTGGCAGTTTGCTCATGGCCTTGATTACCCGGTTATATCTTATTTCGTGTTTGTTGGTTTCAAATGCGCCGTGAAGCGAAATCCTCCACGGCGCATGTTGTTCCTGTCTAAACGGATGGACTCCGGATGTCAAGAAAAAAAACTACCCCTTGCGGCTTGCCTTGAAATTCGGGGACCGCTTTTCCAAAAACGCCGTAGTGCCTTCCTTTGCATCCTCGCTGGCCAGGCACAGGGCGAATGCGTTGATCTCGATTTCGCAGCCGCTTGACAGATCGACGTTCATGCCGTCGTTTACAGCATGTTTAGCCGCAGCCAGCGAGACCTTTCCCTTGGCGGCCATGGCGCCGGCCGTTTTTTTAACCGTTTCCATCAGTTGATCTGCGCTCGCCACCTGGTTGACAATGCCTTTTCGCTCGGCTTCCGCCGCGTCGATCATCTTTCCGGTAAAGATCATTTCTCTTGCCAGGTTTTTTCCTACGATCCGCGCGAGGCGCTGGGTTCCGCCGAATCCGGGTATGATGCCCAGGTTGATCTCGGGAAGGCCGAA
>SLPT01000059.1 GCA_007131845.1 Desulfobacteraceae bacterium
AAGGCGGCGTCCTTGTTTTTGGCGGCCTTTTGAGCCACCGTGTCCGGGTCCATGCTGCCTGCCAGCTTTTTGAGCTTCCGGGCGGCGATATCGGCCCGCCACAAAAGCATCCACGCCACGGTGACATCCCCTGTGACATCCAGGAAAGGATGGGCGAAAGAAAACGCATTGAGCACCTTGTCCGAGGCGGCAGCTTTCGCCAGAGTGTTTGCGGTTTCGGTGAGGCGTTCGACGGCTTTTTCCACACGGGGGGTCAGGTTTTCGATGCCTTCCGTGTTCCGGGCTTCATCCAGGGTCTTTTTCATTTCACCGATGTAGTCCATGAAGGCCTGGCCCTTTTTCATGGACAGCTTCCGGCCCATGAGGTCCATGGCCTGGATGCCGTTGGTCCCCTCGTAAATCTGGAAAATGCGTGCATCGCGCATAAGCTGCTCGGCCGGGTATTCCTTGGTGTAGCCGTATCCGCCGTACACCTGGATGCCGTGGCTGGTGACCTCGAGCGCGCGGTCGGTGATATAGCCCTTGATGATGGGGGTAAGGATTGCGCTGCGGTCCGCGTATTTCTCTTTCTCCTCCGGTGTTTCGGCCAGCACTTCGAGATCGTGGGCCATGCCGCCGTAGTAAATCAGGCTGCGCATGCCGTCCACGTAGGCGCGCATGGTCATGAGCTGCCGGCGGACATCCGGATGCTCGATAATGGGCACGGATTTGGCGTTGGGGTCTTTTCCGGCCGTGAGGTGCTTGCCCTGGATCCGCTCCCGGGCGTAGTTGAGCGCGTAGCAGTAGGATGCCGTGGCCACGGCGAATCCTTGCAGGCCCACCAGTTGGCGCGCTTCGTTCATCATCAGGAACATGGCGCGCATGCCCTTGTTCTCCTGGCCCAGCAGCGTGCCGATGCAGTTGCCCTTGCTTCCCAGGGTGAGGGTGCAGGTGGAATTGCCGTGCAGGCCCATCTTTTCCTCGATGCCGGTGCAGACGACATCGTTGAACTCGCCCAGGCTGCCGTCATTGTTAACCCGGTACTTGGGTACAATAAAAAGCGAGATGCCCGGCGTTCCCGGAGGGGCGCCCTCGATCCGGGCCAGGGTCGGGTGGATGATGTTGTCCACCATGTCCTGCTCGCCGCCGGAGATGAAAATCTTGGTCCCGGAAATGGTGTATGTGCCGTCTTCGTTCCGCGTGGCGGTGCTTTCCAGTGCGCCCACGTCGGAGCCGGCGCCGGCCTCGGTCAGGAGCATGGTGCCCGACCACTCAGCGGAATAGAGCTTTTCAAGATACGTCTGCTTCTGCTCTTCCGTGCCGAGCGTGTTGATGAGGTTGGCCGCGCCGTGGGACAGGCCGTGAAACAGCATGAAGGACGGATTGGCGCCGTAGAAGTATTCTTCCGCGGCAAGGGCGACGGTCTTCGGCATGCCTTGTCCACCCCATTCCGGGTCGTCGATCATGGCAAGCCATTCGCCTTCCTTGTAGAGTTTGTTCACCCGGTGAAAACACTCGGGCACCTTGACCACCCCGTTTTCCAGGGTGCAGCCCACCTCGTCGGACTCTTTCTGGGTGGGCAGGATTTCCTTGATGGCAAGGTTTCTGGCTTCGGAGACGATCATGTCCACGGTTTTTTTGGTAAATTCGGCAAACCGCTCGTGTTTCGTAAGATCGCCGACTTTCATCTGTTCGTGCAGGACGAAATCCACGTCCCGTCGATCCGCAATCAATTGGGCCATTATTGGGTTCTCCTTGCTTTGTTGACGGCTTCGTAAAAAGTCCAATATCTGCGTTACGCGCGATTTCTCAGAATTTCACGTACGCTAAGTTCGCTGCATTCTCCGAAATCGCGCAAGCCTTGATCTTGAACTTTTTACAAAGCCGTCAGATCGCGACTTTTTACGAGTGCATCTTTGTTGAAAAGTAGGGACACCCCGATAGGGGTAGGGTTATTCCCTGGGCCGAAGACGCATAGGTCTTGTTAACGTAAATTTTATCTTTAGGATACCCTTGTTATAATGTCAAGTACAAGCAGGGTCCGGGGGCAATGGTTCACCCATCGGTATTGACCGTGGTTTTTTTGTCTTGCCGATCCGTTTTCAATCCATTATACCTTGCACGAAAGGGAGGCGCGTGCCGGTTCAAAGGCGCGGCTAAAAACCGGAAACCGGACTTTCGATGAACCTGCAGCGGGGTTTTCCGTGCGGCGGTCGAAAAGGAGAGCGGCTTGAAGCGGATCGGCTTGTACGTTAAAAACGATGACGCGGCATACAACAAGGCGGATGAATTCGGATCGTGGCTCGAACAGCGCAATATCGACGTACTGCGGCAGGATGCATTCGAAACCCATATTTGCGATACGGACAACCCCCTGCCCACTGCGCCGACCGATCTTTCGGCTGTTTTTGTCATCGGCGGCGACGGCACGTTCCTGAGCGCATCGCGCTGGATCGGGGAGTCACCCATCCCGATGGTGGGCGTCAAGTTCGGCGATGTGGGGTTTCTGGCGGAAATTGCCGAAGATGCGCTTTTCGAAACCGCCGAGGCGGTGCTGGACGGCAACTACCGCATCGAGTCCCGGACGCGGCTGAACGTCCGCGTTATCCGCGACGGCCGCGTGTATGCCGATGAAACGGTGCTAAACGACGTGGTGATCAACAAGGCCGCCCTGGCGCGCCTGGCGAATATCCGGGCCTATATCGACGACCATTACCTGACCACCTACCGCTGCGACGGCCTGATTGTCTCCACACCCACCGGATCCACGGCGTATTCCCTGGCAGCGGGAGGGCCCGTGGTTCATCCGGACGTGGCGGGGATCGTTATAACCCCCATCTGCCCGTTCACGCTTACCAACCGGCCGCTCATCGTGCCGAACAACGTCACTATCAAGGCCTACCTGGATGAAAAGGCAACGGATATCGTGGTGACATTCGACGGCCAGGAAGGCCTGGAGATTTGTGCCACAGACGTTCTGGTCATCGAAAAGAGCCCCTATCCCGTTCATCTCATCACCATGCCCGGACAGAACTACTTCGATATCCTGAAAGCCAAACTCCGCTGGAGCGGCGGGAGGATTTAAGCCGGCCCGGTTGACGTGGATTTCAGACAGATAAATCACACCACCAATTCCTCGACGAAATCCACCAGCTGGTTGAGGTTCCGGCACACCCGGGTTTCATGGCAGTATGCCATATAGGTATACATTTCGCTGTCGCCTGTGTGCCAGAAAGCCTCGGGCTCCGGGTTGAGCCAGATGATGCGCCGGCATTTCTCCCGGATCTCCGCCAAAGCTTCCTCCCTGGGATGATGGTAGTTGGACCGGCCGTCTCCCACGATGATCAACGTCGTCCGCCGATCGAGCAGGTGAAGATGGTCGCGGCGGAATTGATAAAAAACCTCTCCGTAATCCGTCTGGGTGCCGAATTCGATTGCCCCGGATGCCAGCACCCTTTCCACTGCCGCACCGGCATCATGCTTTTCGAAGATTTCCGTGATATCCGTCGTCGCACGGATGAAGGCGAAACTCGTAACCGAGGAAAAGCACTCCTGCAGGGAGTGGAGAATATGGAGCATGAACCGCGCAGTGGACCACACCGAACCGGATACGTCGCAGAGGGCAATGATTTTGGCCTTCCTCGGCGGGTGGCGCCGGTATTGGAGCTTAACAGGGATTCCCTGGAATCGGTTGGCATGGCGCAGGGTTTTTTTGACGTCCAGGGGCCCGCGGGAGGCCGCGGCAAACCGGCGTCCGGCACGATCCCGGAGCTTTCTGACCAGCCTGCCGATAATATCGTGCATGCGGATAATCTCATCCGGTGTAAGCCCGGACAATGGCTTTTCCCCGATATCCCCGTAATGGGTTTCGTGGGTGTTGACCCGCTTCAGGGCTTCGTTGTCCGGCCGGATTTCTTCGGACAGCATTCGCCGGGCCGTATCCAGGCGGTTGGCAAGCATCCGGGCCGCCGTCCCGGAAAGTCTTTCATCCGGGCCGGCCTGAGGTTGGTTGCCCGGGTTTTGATTTCCGTTTGGATTGCCGGCTCCGGCGCCGATTCCGCCGCCCGCCGCACCCCCGATGGCTGCGTCCAGTCTGTTGATGGCCAGAAGGATTTCCAGGCGGCCGGATAGCTGTCCCAGGTTGGATTTCATTCCGGAGGCGGCCCGCTCCTCCCGGGTTTCCAGGCTGCGCAGTGCGGTAAGGAAAGACTCCGGCGCCCCG
>SLPT01000362.1 GCA_007131845.1 Desulfobacteraceae bacterium
CGAGCATCCCACCGGAAAATGGAAAAGCCTCAAGGAGTTTCCCAACACCGTATCCAAGGTGGTCTCCATGGTTTCCCACGTGGAAAATCCGCTGCAGGAAGCATTTGCCGGCAGGGTCGGCGAATTGAAAAAACGGGCTGAACGCATCGGCGGAACCAATCAGTCCGGAGACTTTGACTCGGCCGATCTTGCAGTGAAATTCCAGGTACTTCCGCGCGTGCCGGTCATGCTCGTATTCTGGGAAGCAGAACCCGAAGACGGCTTCGGCGCGGATGTAAAGCTCCTGTTTGACGAGACCATCACGCGGCACCTGGACATCGAATCGATCATGTTTCTGAGCGAACGGCTCAAGGATCTGCTTTTGGAGAACTAGGCGATGAAAAACAATGATACCGACCGGGGATACTGGCTGTTCAAGTCGGAGCCTTCCGCCTTTTCCATAGAAGAACTCGCGGCATCGGATAACCAGACGGCCGAATGGGACGGGGTGCGCAACTACCAGGCACGCAACCGTTTGAGGGACAGCATCCGCTCCGGGGACGGGGTTCTGTTTTATCACAGCAATATCAAGAACCCCGCCATCGTCGGCCTGGCAAGCGTAACCCGGGAAGGCTACCCGGACCACACGGCCCTGGATCCGTTGTCGGATCACTACGACCCCCGGTCCAGCGAGGAAAGCCCCACCTGGTACATGGTGGATATTCAATACCTGGCGCACCTTCCCCGGCCGCTGACCCGGGAAGACCTCCGCAGCCACCCGGTCCTGTCTGAAATGGACGTACTGAAAAAGGGAAACCGCCTGTCGATCCAGCCGGTCACCAGAAAACAATGGGAAGCGGTACTCGACGTTTCCGGTATTGCCGATCCCCTTTCCGGAGGAAAATAACATGCCCGTGAATCCAGAAAAATCTGAGAAACCCGAAATCCTGCTTACCGGCGCCACCGGATTTATCGGAAAGCGTCTGCTCTACCGGCTCGATGAAAAGGGCTACCGGGTCCGGTGCCTGGTCCGCTCCTCTGAAAGATTCAGCCTGCCTGTTCCGCTCAATCATGAACCGGAAATCGTCTCCGGCGATCTTCTGGAACCCGAATCCCTGAAACATGCCATGGAGGGGATTTCCACGGCCTATTACCTGGTCCACTCCATGGGCGGCAAAAGCCACGGCAAACACCTTGAATTCGAAGAGCGGGACCGCAAGGCGGCACGCAACTTCATCACCTGCGCAGACAATGCCGGTCTCCGGCGGATCATCTACCTGGGAGGTCTCGGCGATGCCAGCGACCACCTTTCCCACCACCTTGCCAGCCGCCAGGAAGTGGGGCGCATCCTGAGCTCGGGCCGCTGCGAAACCACCACGCTTCGCGCCGCGGTCATCATCGGGGCGGGCGGCGCGGGATTCGAAATCATCCGCTACCTCGTGGAACGGCTTCCCGTCATGCTTTGTCCCCGCTGGGTCTATACCATGTCCCAGCCCATCGCAGTGGAAAACGTTCTGGACTATCTGTCGGGATGCCTGGAGTATCCGGAAACCGCTGGCCAGACATTCGATATCGGGGGGCCGGAAATTCTCGGATATGCCGATATGATGAGAATCTATGCAAAAACCCGCGGCCTGAAACGCACAATTGCGGGGATTCCGTTTTTTTCAACGACCCTGTCGTCTTACTGGGTGAACCTTATCACGCCCGTCCCGGCCGGAATCGTGTTCGCCCTGGCCGAAGGGCTAAAAAATCAGGCCATCTGCAGGGAAAACCGGATCCGGGAAATCATACCCATCGCATTGATATCCATGGACCAGGCCATTTGCAATGCCCTGGCCGAAGAGACGAGCGGGCCCGGTGCGATTTCGCGACAGGCGTGCTTTTTGTCTGACGGACGGAAAAATTCTTGACTTTCCGGCCGGCCTTTATTAATTTTTTCGTCCATTGGCGGCAGAAGCCGTCCGCAACCAGACCCTAAGAATGAGCCAGCAAAACCAGTACCCCATTGATGATCGATCCTTTTGCGGATCCGTTATACGAACCGCAGGTATACGAACCGCAGGCATCCGAATCTCGCCGTTATTCGAGCCAAAGACCGACCCTGTCAATGGACGACGCTGGGGTTGCAACATCCATTATGATATAAAAACCACGAAGGTTTTTCCCTAAGGGAGAAGTGCTTCGTGGTTTTTTTTTGCAGGGACAACACAGCAGGCAGGAGACCCTATGAAGAACCGACGCATCAGCACGTGCATGGTGGTGCTTTTTTTCCTTGCACCCCTTGCATGTCCGGTTTTTGCCGATAGCGGAAAAAACGGCGATATCGGCGAAAAAATCCGCCAGCCGGTTCGCGAATCGGTGGAGATCCGCAGGCAGACCCAAAAAGAAGCCGAGCAGTGGCGGGAGGAAAGAAAGGAACTCAAAGCCCGCTACGATCGCCTGTTGGAGGAAAACCGACGCCTTTCGGAACAATCGGGCCGGCTCGAAGAAGATGTGGAAGCAGCTCGTACCCGTATCGACCGCAAGGAGAGGCAGCTTGCGGACATCGACCAGCTATCGGAAGATATCGGGCCGTTTTTAAAGGAAGTGGTGACCCGGATCCGGGCGTTGGACGATGAGGCCCCGCCGTTTCTGGTGAAAGAAAGAAAAAACCGCCATGAGCGAATCGACGCCATGATGGACGACCCGGAAACCCCGGTGAGCGAGCGTTACCGGAAGGTCATGGAGGCATTGCTCGTGGAAGCGGAATACGCCAACACCATCGAGGTCTACCGGGAAACCATAGACATTGGTAAGCGTTCCCTGCTTGCGGACATATTCCGTCTGGGACGGATCAGCCTGTTTTACCAGTCGTTGGACGGGCAGGAAAGCGGCTGGTTCAACGTGGCGGAAAACCGGTGGGAGACCCTTCCCCGGTCCCATAACCGCGCCATTGGCACCGCCATCGATATCGGAGCAAGACGGCAGCCGGCCGAACTCCTGAGTCTGCCGCTGGGAAGGCTGGTGGTCGAATGAAGAACATTTCGCTGATCGTTTTTCTGGCAACCTTGCTCCTGCTCCCGTCGATGACGGCTTTTTCCTCCGATGACATGCGTGAGATGCAGATCCGCGCCCGGGAAGAAAGGCAGGCGCTTCTGGAAAAAGCCCGGCAGGAAAAAGAAGCGGCACAGCGGGAAGCAGAGGATGCCAGGCAGCAGATCCTTTCCGATCGCCAGTCTCTTGAAGATGAGATTGCACGGCTCGAGGAGGAAAACCGGCGATATACCGAGCGGGTGGCGGCGCTTGAAACCGAGCGCGCGAGCCTTTCCGAAACGGAGAAAACCATAGACGGGGAACTCGGGGAAGCCGACGCCGTGGTGCGGGAACTCGTGGGCGCCATCCGGGTCAATGCCAAGGATGTGGACTCGATTATAAATGATGGATTCCGGTCCGTCCTTTCCCCCGAAACCGCCGCCATCCCGGAAGGGATCGCAGACGGCGGGGAATTCCCGGGAATGGACGATATCCAAAGGCTTTCCGACGTACTGTTCGATGAAATCCGGCATGCCGGCAGCGTGCGGAAAACAACCGATGCTATCATCGACCGCTCCGGCCGGGAGACCAATGCCGAAATCCTGCTGATCGGCAATTTCACGGCCGCCTACCGCACCGGGGACGAAACGGGATTTTTAAACCATTCGCCTGCGGGAGAGAGGCTCTTCGCCCTGTCCCGGCTCCCTTCCGGCAGGATGCAGGGACAGATCGACGACTACATGGACGGCAACAGCAACGCCGTGCCCATGGACATAACGCGCGGCGGGGCGCTTCGCCAGCTCACCCACCAGCTTTCCCTGTGGGAGCAGATCCCCCGGGGCGGGCCCATTGTATGGCCCATTATCATCATTTTCGGCCTGGGCATCGCCATCATCATCGAGCGGGTGATCTTTCTGGCCCGCAGGCGATTCAAAGCCGGAGACTTCATGAACCGGATCGATACACTGATCCGGGAGGGTGAATTCGAAAAATGCCGCTTTGCCTGCGAAGGCCACGGGAAAAAGCCCCTTGCACGGGTGATCGGCGCAGGGCTCACCTGCTGCCACATGCCCCGGGAAGAAATGGAAAATGCGCTTCAGGAGGCCATTTTACGCGAAATCCCGCCCATGGAACGGTTTTTGTCCACCCTTGGCATGCTGGCGGCCATCGCCCCGCTGCTGGGGCTTCTGGGCACGGTGA
>SLPT01000119.1 GCA_007131845.1 Desulfobacteraceae bacterium
AGGGGGACGAAGGCGATCTTTTTCCCCAGAAACGACAACAGCGGAGAAACCTCCCCGAATGCCATAAAATGAACATAGTGGAGCAGGGCGGCAAGAACGATCAGGCCGATGCCGAATGCAAGCTCCCACCGGACGGCATTTTGTTTCATAGTCTTCCTTATTCCGCCAGGGATTCGGACCGCAGCCCCCGCAGCAATTCGATTTCGATGGTTTCTTCGGAGACCTGTTCAATATTGATGCCAAAAGCGCCGTAGGACTGCCGGATAAGATCGCGGGCCAGTTCATCCGCCGTGCCCTGGAAGTCGACCCACAGCTCGACCGCGTCCGATGACAGGCGCATGGTCCGGACGCCTGACACGCCGTTCATACCGGTAACCGTTCGCCGGAACGCCTCGAGGCTGGCAAGGATGTTTTCTCCGGAAACCGAAAGGGTCGTGCCGCCTTCCGGAATCTCTTTTCCCTGCCAGAGAGACTCGATCCGGGGCGCAAGGTGCATGCCGGCCTGGAATGCGGCATCAGCCATGGCGTTTTTTGCTGTGGTGCTTTCATCGGGCCCGGTGGAGACCATATTACGGCGGGCACTGGTCAGTACCCGCCCGGTGCTGGTATCGATGACCTTTAAATCAACGCGGCTCTCGTAGGCGTGGGCATCTTCGCCCATCCGATTCCGGCTTTCCATTGATTCGGCGGTTCCCAGGATGACCAGGTGCGCCCCCATGCGGCGGCCGAAAACAGCCGCCTCATAATCAGCGGGTGTGGCGCTAAGGGAGAGGCCCTGTTTGTAGGAAGCCAGGTTTCCCAACACCCGCCGGGGATTGATGACCGTAAACCCTTTTTCGGTCATGATGCCCGTTATGGCAAAGGCTGCCGTGCGCGGGGCCTGTGCGTCTCCCTGGCCCCTCCACCAGTAGGCATGGTCCAGCTCGCCCGCATGTCGTTCGGCCACCATGAACAATACCGACGGCATCTCTTCGGGACGGATCTGCACACCGGCCGCGGCAAGCGCTTTTCTGATTTCATCGTTCATCACGGTTGCCCGCACCAGAACCCTGTAAGAGCGGTCGGCCTGGAATTCTCTCACAATGCGGTAATCCTGGATGAAGCGGTTGGGGTTGCGCAGCAGTTCGGCGCTGATGGTTTCATATTGTTCGGTGATCTGGTTTTCCGAGAGCATCTCCGATGCGCTTGTGTGAACGGCAAAGCGGATACTCTCCGCAATGGCCGCATTTTTGGCATCGTCTACGTTGCTGTAGATCCGGCTGAAGCCCGGGGCCACAATGGTCTTTTGGTCCGCAATGCGCTGCGCACTTGCGCTGCCTGTGAAAGCCGGAATAAAAGCCGCTGCCAGCAATATCAGCGCCATTTTCCGCAGGCTGGTTGAAATGATCTTGTGTGTCATGGATATTTGATCCCGTATTGTTTTATTATGAAATGGTATGCGTTTCAGGCCCTTCTGTCTAACGCATAATCGGCTATCAACGATAAAACCGCTTTGGTTTCGGATGGCTCGAACATCTCCAGGTTCTTTTTTGCTGCCCTGACGTGTCCTGCCGCAACGTTCTTGGCGTATTCGATCCCGCCGTAGCGATGAAGAAGCCCCTGCAGTTCCACGAACTCTTCCGTGGTGAAGTCCGGATTGACCACGATGGCTTCCATGCGCTTCCTGTCCGTGGCAGACGCTGCCTTCAGGGCATGAATCACCGGCAGGGTCAGCTTGCCTTCCCGGAGATCCGCTCCCAGGATTTTGCCCAATTCACCCGTATCCGCGGTGTAATCGAGGATGTCGTCGGCAATCTGAAATACCAGCCCGAGATGGTCCCCGTATTGCGTAAGGGCGTTTTCTTTCTCGGGCGAGGCTTCTGCCAGAATCGCGCCGGTATTGCATGCGCCCTGGATGAGAACGCCGGTTTTCCGGCGGATGACGTCCATGTATTCTTCCTCGGTGATGGAAATATCCCCTTTCCGGATCAACTGGTGGATTTCACCCTGGGAGATTTCTTCGGTCATGGCGGCTACCACTTCGATAATCCTGAGGCTTTCGGATTCGGCCGCGATGCGAAGGGCCCGGGCGAGCAGGAAATCGCCCGTCAAAACGGTGACGGACGTTCCGTACACGGCGTTGGCCACGGGTTTTCCCCGGCGCATGGACGCCTCGTCGATGACGTCATCATGGAGCAAAGTCGCGGTATGAAGAAATTCGAATATGGATGTGAGTTTTGTTACGAAAGGGGCTTCGTGCCCGCAGATCCGCGCGCATAGGACGATGAGTAGCGGGCGGAGACGCTTTCCGCCGGCGAACATGAGATGGCCGGCCACCTCGCGCACGAGTTCGAGATGGGGTGTCAGGTTGCTTTCCAGGGCGGTTTCGATTCTGTCGAGATCGCCTTGCACCATGGAAAGGAGCTGCTGCTTGATTCCGGTCATGCCGGTACTCCTTCGAGATCGTATTCCGTTGCCTGGGTTATGGTAACATGGATGCGTTTGCCGATAAAGTCCCCGATATCCACCAAAGATGTTTCCGGGGATGTTTCCGGGGATGTTTCAGAAGATGTATCCCCGGCCGTGTTTGGACTTCGCGTGGAAGATGCGTAGACGACCGTGATGCCGTCCACCTCGGGCGCCTGGAACATGGTGCGGCCGATGGCCGTGCCGTCGTGCTGGTTTTCCTCCAGCAGCACGGCGTGCGTTTGTCCCACGCGGGCCTCGTTTTTTTCGAGCGATATTTCCGCCTGGAGGGTCATGAGCCGCTCCATCCGGTCTTTGGCCACTTCGGCGGGAACGTGGCCGGCAAGACGGTGGGATACCAGGTCGTCCGCATCCGAATAGACGAATGCCCCTAAGTGATCGAAGCGCATTGTTTTCACGAATTCGGAAAGCTCGTTGAAATCCGCCTCGGTTTCGCCGGGAAATCCCGTCATCACAGTGGTGCGGAGCGCGGCATCCGGAACCCGGTCCCGGATGCGGGAGAAAAGATCCTCCAGAAAGCGCCGGTCATGGCCGCCCCGCCCCATACGCTTCAAAACGGCCCGGCTTACGTGCTGAACCGGTATGTCGAAATAGGGGCATATGTTGGGATGATCGCGAACGGTTTCCAGCAGCCGGTCATCGATCCGGTCCGGATGACCGTAGAGAAACCGGATCCATGCGTCCGGTGCGGCTTTGGCCGCCAGTGCGAGAAGATCGGCGAGATTCGTCCGGCCATCCAGGTCGTCGCCGTAGGAGGTGGTATCCTGCCCGATGATGACGATTTCGGGAGCGCCTTGTTCGGCCATGTCGCGAACTTCCCGGCCGATGTCTTCCGGCGTCCGGCTCCGAAGGCGTCCGCGCAGCTTCGGGATGATGCAGTAGGTGCAGCGGCGGTTGCATCCCTCCATGATCTTGACGTAGCAAGCGGGGTGGGTGCTGCGGGCGCGCAGGGTGCTGCGGGTATGCAGGGGGATGGCGGCCGGGTCCGGAAGAAGGCATATACCCTTTTCTGTTTCGCCGGACAGGGCCCGCTCCACGCGGTCGTAGGCGCCGGTGCCTAAAAACGCGTCGACCTCGGGCAGGGCCGCCGCAAGATTCTCCCTGTATCGTTCGGGCAGGCATCCGGTCACGATCAGGCGGCTGCACGACCCCTCGCTTTTCAGCCGGGCCATTTCCAGGATCGCATCGACGGATTCCTCCGCTGCCGGTTCGATGAAGCTGCACGTGTTGACGATGATGGCCCCGGCATCCCCGGCGTCTTCCACAAACGTGTGCCCGGTTTTTTCCAGAAGGCCCTGCATGGCCTCCCCGTCCACGATATTGCGCGCACAGCCCAGATTGTATAGATAGATTTTCATTTTCGGTCTATTCACCCGTGAAATCGGGTTTTCTCTTTTCGGCAAAAGCCGTCATGGCCTCCATGAGGTCCTTTGAGGGGATGATGTTGGCGCTGATGGTCGCCACGTATTTGAGCCCCTCTTCAACCGTTCTGCCCGCGCCGAAATTGAGCACTTCCTTGGATGCCTCCACGGCCAGCGGGGAATTGGCGGCAATCTGGCGCGCGATTTTTTCCGCCCCGGCCATCAGCGCATCGTATCCGTCGTAGATATCATTGACCAGAAGCATCTGCCGGGCGCTTCGGGCGTCGAAATTCTTCGCAGTGTAGGCCAGTTCCCGGGCATATCCCTGTCCCACGATGCGGGGTAT
>SLPT01000120.1 GCA_007131845.1 Desulfobacteraceae bacterium
CTGGACAAGGACTCAACCGGCCTGTTGCTTCTGACCAACGACGGCGGCATTCATCATCGGTTGGCGCACCCCTCCTTTGACCATGAAAAGGAATACGTGGTGGAGACGAAGCGCGAAATCTCCGATGGCGCACTGAAGCAAATGGCCGGGGGAATCGAAATCGACGGAAAGTCGACACGGCCGGCGGAAATACGGCGCGAATCGAAAAACCGGTTTCGTATTATTCTGCGCGAGGGACGCAAGCGCCAGATCCGCCGCATGGTGGATGCCGTGGAAAACGAGGTGAAAAGCCTTCACCGGGTTCGCATGGCGGGGCTTTCGATAGGAAGCCTGCCCGAAGGAAAGTGGCGGTATCTGAGAGACCAGGAGGTTCAGTCCCTGGCCGGGAAAAAATAGCAGGCACTAATAGAATCAAACCGAACAGGATATATAAGGAGGATTTTAAACATGGCCCATCGACACGATCATGAAGACCATCATCACCATCACCACCATGGCCATGACAAGGCCTCGGAGATGAGCTTTCCGGAAAAAATGGAAAAGCTCATGAACCACTGGATCAAGCACAACCGGGATCATGCGGAAACGTACCGGAAATGGGCGGATAAGGCCAAGGATGAAGGGATGGTCGATATCGCCCGGCTGATCGAGGATGCCGCGGCAACCAGCGAGAAGGTGGATGTTGCCCTGGAAAATGCCCTGGAGCGCTTAAAAACCCGGGAGTAAGCTTTCCGTTGTGAGCCGGGTGGCTTAGGCTTACAGGCGCTGGATCAGGTAGAGATAGCCGGGCAGCCGGCAGAGGCGCTTGAATTCGTTGAAAGTGCTGAGAAGCCTTTCTTTGGGGCCGATGTTTTCCAGGGGGGAGAGGTAGATATCGCCCTTGGGATAAAAGCGTTCCAGGCGGTTTCGGGCGAGATCCAGGATCGACGGGAGGTGCGTTTCCGGAAGATCCGCGCCGACGACGAAATTGGCGCTAACCTCGATTGATGGATACGTCCGGTTGATTTCGATCATCCGGGAAAACGCATCCCCGACCTTTCGGGCGCTGATGGGTTTTTGAAGAAGCAAGAGGGTTTCCGGGTCGCCGGATTCAAGCCCCACGTTGATGTGGGTATAAAAGGGCAGGCCGCTTAACACCGAAAAGACCTGATCATCCGCCCGCAGAAGCGAATCCGCACTGGCGAACAAAAAAAGCCGGGGCTCGGCCATTACCGAGCGCCCGATATCCAATACGTCCCATGCCGTTTGCGCGGCAAAACCGATCGTTTCGGATCCGGCGAACAGCGCGTCGTGCTGGCCCAGAAACACCGAGTTGTAGTTGACCCGGTCGTCTCCGTAAAACGCCCGCAGTGCATGAATCTGCCCTGTTATATCCTCCCGGCTCCGGACGCGGAAGCCCCCGCCGGATTTCACCCGGCAGAATCCGCAGTTGTAGAGGCATCCGTCGGCAATTGTCAGGGGGATGACGTCGTATTCCACGTGCCGCGTTTCAGGCGGCAGCACGGTGACCGGCCCGCCGATGATGTCGTGGAGTTCTTTTCCCCTTTCTTCGAGGCGGCGGGGCGGCATGGCGGTAATCCGGTCGATCAATGCGGCCTGTTTATCCGAAAGCCCGTTTCGGTCCATTTCAGGGAGTTTTTCCGCAAGTTCATGCCACGTGGCAAAAGCGTTTTTCACCGCCGGGGATTCGAACTTCCCGTGGCCGAATATGGCGTTGGTCTGGTAGGGAAGGCAGGGGACGTAGTATTCACCGGTGTAATTGTATGCCCCGTTGTAGCCGCCCGCTGAAAAATAGGCCCAGTCGTTGCCCGCGCTCCGCTTGAGCCATTCGGCTGTTTCGAGCCACCCCCCGGAACGTCCGCGGATGGTTTTAATCTCCCCGTTTCGGTTGAACCCGAAAATATAGCCCTCCGTGCGGATTTCTCCGTACAGGCCGTAGCGGATGGGATAGCTCATCTTCTGATATCGGGTTTGACCTTTTTTTTCGGGGTCGATTTCGACCATGCCTGTGAATCGGGAGGCCTTCATACGGTTTTTGATTATTTGCTGTTTTTGCCGCAGGTTTTCCCGGCATCGTTTTCGTTTGCCGCAAGGGCCCGGATAATATCCCCGAACCCGCACGCGTCGCTTTTTTCCAGAACGAGGGTCGCATGCATGTTGGGCTGGGCGGCGGGCGCGTCGGTGTTGGAGTCGGTTGCAATTCTTTGAACACGGTTTTTTCTGGCCGGTCCGGCGGCACCGACGATTTCGACGGGGTCGTTTTTGGCAATGCGGTTTTTGATCATTGTTTCGATGGTTTGTTCCCCGATTTTTCTCATCACCTTTCCGATGTAGCGGTGCTTGTCCGTCTTCTTCCTGCCGTCAAAGGCGGGAGCAGGCCCGGAGGGATCGCCCGTGTAAAAGCCCGTGGAATAGCCCCGGAAGTTGATGGCCTCCAGGCTTTCGCGCCAGGTTTCATCCACGCGGTAATCTGTCGGATCCGCATAATACGCATCGATTGCCTGGCGATATGTCCCGACCGCGCAGGCCAGGTAGTTCAGTCCCTTCATGCGCCCTTCGATTTTAAGCGATGCAATCCCCCCATCGATCATATCCGGGATATGTTCGATCATGCACAGGTCCCGGGCGCTGAAAAAATAGCTGCCGCGCTTGTCTTCTTCCACGGGCAGGTAGCGGCCCGGGCGGGTTTCCTCCTCAAGGCGGTACCTCCAACGGCAGGCATGGGCGCACGACCCCCGGTTTGCGTCCCTCCCCGCCAGGTAGTGGCTTAAAAGACAGCGTCCCGAGTAGGCGACGCACATGGCGCCGTGGACGAAGGCTTCGACCTCGATGGGAACCGAGACGGCAATTTCCCGGATTTCGGAGAGGGAGAGCTCGCGGGCCGCATTGATGCGAACGGCTCCCTGTGCCGCCCAGAAAGCGGCGGAGAGAACGCTCGTGGTATTGGCCTGGGTGCTGATATGCACCGCAGCGTCCGGGGACACTTCCCGGGCGGCCATGAAGATGCCCGGGTCTGCGATGATGATGGCATCCGCACCGGTTTGAACGACTTCCTCCAGGTGCCGGTAAATGGCCATTTTTTCGTCATTTCTGGCAAACACGTTGCACGCGGCGTAGACTTTGACCCCCCGCTCGTGGGCGTAGGCCACTGCATCGGCCATCTCCGGGGTCGTGAAATTGCCGCTGTGGTTTCTGAGGCTGAAGTCCTTGCCGCCGATATAGACCGCGTCCGCCCCGAAATGGACGGCCGTTTCAAGTTTTTCAAAATTGCCCGCCGGTGCGAGCAGTTCCACTTTCTTTGTCACGTGCGATGCCCTTGTAGACGTTGATGATCTCGTAAAAAGTCGCGATCCGACGGCTTTGTAAAAAGTTCAAGATCAAGGCTTGCGCGATTTCGAAGAATGCAGCGTACTTGGCGTACGTGCATGTCTACAAGGCGTAAGCCGCAAATTCTGAGAAATCGCGCGTAACGCAGATATTGGACTTTTTACAAAGCCGTCAAAGTTGTCTGTCCCGGCTGATCTTCTCTGATTGGCATACAAAAAACCCGCCCCCGGCGTCAACATGGAATTGGCCGAAGGCGGGTTTAAAAGGGATGCAGGAACATAGGATGTGCTGACGAAAGAAGCGCATCGCAAACGGCATTTTCCCGTATGCCGCGCCCCCATTCCCGTTATAGGAAAGAGGGTGCGGCCAATGGGTTAAAATGCTTGTTATGCTGTCCGTTTATGTGATCCGGTTATGTGGTCCGGGCGTTTACTCGCCCATACCTTCAAACCGGACATTCACATTCAGGTTGATGTTGAGCCCCTGGTCCGAAAGCCCCTTGAAGAGCTGGGCCACGATCGACTGCAATGCACCTTCGGAAAGCTTGGTTCCCGAAGTGGTCTTGGGAATTTTTCCCTGCCGCGCCGTAGCGGAAACACCCGGTCGGCGCCCGCGGACGGAAGTGGCCCGGGTGGCCGGGCGCTTCAGGCGCGTTGCCTTGACATGCTTTTTAAGATCCGGGTTCTTCTCAATGGCTTCTTCCAGGGTGAAGCGGTTCGGGCCGGTTTTCCGGGTGAGGTCGTAGATCTCTTCCGGCTGCAGCTCGAAAATTTCCGGCACCAGGTTGTAGGTGTAGCCCCGCTGGGTCTTCTTTTTCTGGATGAAAAAACCCAGATCGCACTTGTC
>SLPT01000250.1 GCA_007131845.1 Desulfobacteraceae bacterium
AGGCGGGGATATCCCCTTGAAAAGCGATAAATTTCACGGATGGCGCCCTTGTCGAACAGCTTCTTGTAGACGCCTGAAACAGCCAGGCGGTATTCGATATATTCGCCGGTTTCGTGCTCCGTCAAAGGGGGGATGTTGTAGTTGACCGTGATGCGCTGCCGGATGGCACGGTTTTCCTGGCGAAGCAGAATATCGTTAAACTCGGTTTGTCCTACGAAAAAGATATTGATCAGCTTCACCCCGTCTTTTTCCAGGTTGGATAAAAGCCGAATTTCCTCGAGAAGCTCATTGGAAAGCAATTGTGATTCGTCGACGATCAGAAGAACCCGCCTGCCACGATAGTAACACTGAAGCAGGAAATCCCAGAAATCGGATATAAACGCCCCCTTGGATGTGTAGCCGCCGGGAAGACCGAAAGACCGGGCAAGAAAGTTGAAAAAATCGAGATGGTCGAAGCTCGGATCATGCACCGAAACAGCCAGGTCATTTTCGCCCAGCAGCTGGAGCAAGGCATTGATGACCGTGGTTTTTCCCACTCCGACATCGCCGGTTAGCAACAGGAAGCCCTTGTTTTCGTAGAGGCCGTATTTAAACGTGGCCAAAGCTTCCTGGTGCTTCTCCCCCAGCCACAAAAAAGCCGGATCGGTGTTGATCTGGAAAGGTTTTTGCGAAAGCTGGTAATACTCGAGGTACATCGGCTGTTCACAGTATAAAAGACTTGAGTGAGAGCCCGTGGTTAAAGCATCAAAGCGCCCCTCAGGGCAACCTTGCGGGCCGATTGGTGCAAAAAAGAAGGGGAAAAAAGATCTTCTCCCCCCCTTCTTTTTGCATCCACATCTTTCCTCTTGCCTTTCCGGTGCTCCGCATGGGGTTGCAGGCGGATACCCGTCAAGGCGAAACTGCCGGTGCGCCCGGCAACTGTTTACTTGCCGCTGATTTTATCGAAAATTCTTTCGGCCTTTTCTGCGGCGGCTTCGGCGCGGTCTGCTGCGGCCTCTGCGTCACGGGCTGCTTGTTCCGCAGCGTCACTGCTGTCTTCAGCGGTGCGGACAGCGGCATTGGCCCTGTTCATAGCGCCCTCTGCCCTGCTTTCGGACGCTTCAGCCTTGCTCAGTGCGTCATCGGCTGTCACGCGAACTTCTTCCAGGGCACCGGTGCTTGCGCAGCCGCTGAAAAAGGTTCCCGCCAACAGTGCAAATACACAAAACAGAAGGATCGCGGTTTTTCTTGCCATTTTGAATCTCCTTTTTACTATGTTGTTGAAATTTTCCTGCTCCTTGTGCTGTGCACATCAAAGCAAGGCCCTCATGAACCTCTGTTTACAGGGACAGGCACACCTTTTTGATCTGCCACGACCCGGGAAACAGCCTCCTGATCCACTGCCCCGTTAAGCCCCATCTCCTGCAAAAGCGTCCAGGCATGAGACTCCATGTCGTCAATTCGTTCATAGACGTCCGGATGGACTTCCAGAAATACGATATTTCCCCGCATGCCCACCTTTACCGGCTCGTAGATAATTTCAACCCGTGTTCCCGGCCGCGCTTCCCGGTAGAATTGTTCGATATGCTCCGGGTAGAGGCGGATGCATCCATAGCTGACCCTCCGGCCGACTCCCCACGGAAAATTCGTCCCGTGAATGCCGATATGCCGCACCGACAATCCAACCCAGTAGTCGCCCAGGGGATTGTCCGGGCCAGGCGGCACAACCTTTCTGCCGTGCTCTTCCTGCGCACTGGCCGGAACCGTCCAGGAAGGCTGTTCGATCCGCTCGGCAACACTGGCTTCCCCGATGGGGGTGCCAAAGCCTTCGCGGCCGATGCCGATGGGGTAAGTCTTGACCATTTCATGTTCTTTGAAAAAACGGTACAAGCGCATCTCGGGAATATTGATAACAATCTCCTCCCGACTGGTGGGAGGGAGTATCCACTTGGAAGGGATATCGATCGTTTTGCCCGCGCCGGGCCTCCAGGGATCGATATCCGGATAATACAAAACCATCTGGTTATAACCGAGGCCGTAAGCCCTGGCGATCCTGTGGATTGTCTGACCTTCTTCCACCCGATGGGTATCGATGAAGCCGATAACCGGCATAGGCACTTTGCCGCCGCTACCGTCGGCGGGCATTGTATAGGGATATGCCGCAGCGCCTGCAAGTGAGGCCGCCGGTCCGATTGCAATGAATCCGATTGCAAAAAAGAATGCGAAAATGATCAAAAAAAACGAATAACAATGTCTCATATCAGAAAACAATTCACCTCGGCAGTCCGGTGCGGATATCTTCTCCTGAAGGAAAAGATAATGGGAAAATATTCATTTTGCCACTGATCATTTCTGTATTTTTCAACCGTCCTTTTCGCAGCTTCTCTTGTGGCAAAGCCTTCCGGCATCTTAAAGCCGGCCATATCCGGCCGGAAGCCATCTGAAAATAGCTTCATCAAGGAGAATTGTCAAGATGTTATTGCCCGCACCATGCCGGGATCCGGGAATATAACAGGCCCGCTTCGGAGCCGGTTATTTTAATAATATAATACTTTTTGTGCCGGGCTTCAATTACCGGAAGTCACTTTTTGATTTGAAAATAATCATATTTACCCTATTATATCTGATGCGATCATAAAAAAGCCTCTATCCGACGGCTTTGTGAAAAGCGCAAAATCAAAGGTACCGCCCGCAAAAACCGCGATGAAAAGGATTGTTATGCACGAACTGCCGGTAACGGAAAATATCCTCAAGATTGTGCAGAAACATGCAGAAAAGAACGCCGTACGGCGGGTGGTTTCCATTACCCTGGATGTCGGAGAGATGAGCGACCTTGAAGACGAATGGATGCAGCATTATTTTGATTACTTAAGCCGCAATACCGTGGTGGAGGGAGCCAAACTGATCATTCACCGGCTTCCCATCGTACTCCGTTGCAATAACTGCGAAAAGGCCTTCGAGATCGAAAAAGACGAAATCGGCCGCAGCCAGTGTCCGGACTGTGGGGCGGAAGGGAATTTCTCCCTCGAATCCGGCAGGCAGTATTACATACGCGAAATGCAAGCAGAATGAAAGGGTTTTGCAGGCGATGAATGACATTAAATTAATTGAAGTGAAAGAGGAAATTCTTTCGGATAACGACGCAGCGGCGAGTGAACTCCGGAAGAAGCTTGCGGAGGAAAAAACTTTCGTGGTTAATCTCATGTCCTCGCCGGGTGCCGGAAAAACCACCCTGCTGCTGCAAACCATCGCGGCCCTGAAAGAACGCTTCCGGATCGGGGTGATCGAGGCGGATATCGATTCCATGGTGGATGCCGAAAAAATCAGGAATGCCGGGGTGGCGTGCGTTCAACTGAAAACCGGCGGGTTCTGTCATCTCGATTCCCAAATGGTAAAACAAGGGCTTGCCGCGCTGGACAGCCCCGCATTCGATATCGTTTTTCTCGAAAACGTGGGAAACCTGGTCTGCCCGGCAGAGTTCGACACCGGGGCCGTAAAAAACGCCATGATTTTAAGCGTGCCGGAAGGCGATGACAAGCCGTTGAAATACCCCCTTATGTTTTCCACTTCCGATGCGCTCGTCGTCAATAAAACAGATATGCTTTGTCTTTCGGATTTTGATATCGATATATTGCGCGGGCATATCGGACGGCTCAACCCCGGAATGAAAATCTTCGAGGTCTCGGCAAAAACCGGCGAGGGTATGGAAGGATGGGTCCAATGGATCGTGGAGCAGGCATCCGCTTTTATCGGAAAGACGGACTGAAAAGCCGGATTCGCGAAACCATAAAACCATAACCATCTTTAATCAATAGCGTTTTATCCAAACAAACATCCAGATTATACTTGACAAAACGGACAAACTGCCGTTTAATAAAATAGATGATGCCCGAACGAAAATCATGATTATTGGTCAAGGACGGCGAAAATTTTAACCACAGGAATGCCCGGCGTATTTTGAGGATTAAAATTTGACGACTTCGTAAAAAGTCCAATATCTGCGTTACTCGCAATTTCTCAGAATTTCACGTACGCCACAAGTACGCTGCATTCTTCTAAATTGCGCAAGCCTTGATCTTGAACTTTTTACAAAGCCGTCGGATCGCGACTTTTTACGGGTGCATCAAATTTGATCCGGACACAGAGATTGGCGAAAAAGACGTTTTTCTTTCAGGCACTAGATCACTAGA
>SLPT01000399.1 GCA_007131845.1 Desulfobacteraceae bacterium
CTGAATCAAACCAGGAATTGCCGGGTGAATAATTCCTGCTGATAAAACTTAATACAATAATAAATACGAATCGTTACGGACGCACTGTCGACATTTCATGACAAAAACCAATCAAATCCCGGAAAATGCCGGTTCGTTTGATCTATCAGCGTATCTGACTGAAAAGCGCCGGATGATCGACCGGCAAATGGAGCGGCTGATAGAGGAACAGGGACCCCCTTCCCGGCTTCATGAAGCCATGCACTACAGCCTCATGGGCCAGGGAAAGCGCCTCCGCCCTGTGCTGTGCATTGCAGCCGCCGAAGCGGTGGGCGGCAAAATGACCCATAGCGCGCTTCGAACCGCCTGCGCCCTGGAGATGATCCATACCTACTCACTGATTCATGATGACCTTCCGGCCATGGACAACGATGAACTGCGCCGGGGCCGGCCCACATGCCATATCCGGTTCGACGAGGCCACCGCGATCCTTGCGGGAGACGGTCTGCTTACGCTTGCCTTCCAGGTTCTTGCCGAATGCCGCCCCGAAAGCGGCGCAGAATGCCAGCTTCAGGTGATTTCGAAAATCGCTTCGGCAGCCGGGAGCCGGGGCATGATCGAAGGGCAGATGCGGGATATGTTTGCCCAGGGAAGGCAGACCAACGCAGAGGCACTTAAGGGGATCCACGAGTTCAAGACCGGGGCCATGATCGAGGCGTCGGTGGTTTCCGGGGCGCTGTGCGGCGGCGGCACCGAAAAGCAGGTGGAAGCCCTGTCTGAGTATGCCCGAAACATCGGGCTTGCATTCCAGGTGGCCGATGACATTCTCAATGTCGAAGGCGATCCGGAAGTCATGGGGAAATCAACCGGCACGGACCGGATGCTTCAAAAAGCGACCTATCCGGACCTGCTGGGACTGAAAGAGTCGAAGCAATACGCGAAGGATCTCGTGGCAAACGCATTGCAGTCCCTTTCGATATTTGATAACAAAGCAGCACCCCTTTATGCCATTGCGCGCTATGTGGTGGAGAGAAACCGATAAATAGTGATTGAACGAAAACCGTCTTTTTCGCCAATTTCTGTGTCAGGCTCAAATTTTAATCCTCGAAATACGCATAGTATTCCTCCGGTTAAAATTATCGCCTTCCTTAGAACTTGACGAAAAATCCTGCTTTTCGTTCGGCCGCTAAATAAAAGAAACAGGATAACGATGGTGGCCTTGCTCGATTCAATTCATTCACCCGGGGACATCAAAAATCTGCCCCGGTCCGAACTTCCAAACCTTGCCCGGGAGATTCGCCAGCTGATCGTGGACGTGGTTTCAGAGACCGGCGGACATCTGGCTTCGAACCTGGGGGTCGTTGAACTGACCATCGCCCTTCATTACGTGTTCGACCCGCCGCAGGACAAGATTGTCTGGGATGTGGGTCACCAGGCCTATACCCATAAAATCCTCACAGGCCGGCGGGATCGGTTCCACACGCTCCGGCAGCACGGCGGAATCTCCGGTTTTCCAAGAACGTCTGAAAACCCGTGCGACGCCTTTTCCACGGGTCATTCCAGCACATCCATATCCGCCGGGTTGGGCATCGCCTGTGCAAAGCATCTCAAGCAGGAGCGGGACAAGGTCATCTGCATCATCGGCGACGGTTCCATGACAGCCGGACTGGCATACGAAGGGCTGAACCAGGCGGGCGATCTGGACAAGGACCTGATCGTAATCCTCAATGACAACGAACTGTCCATTTCTCCCAATGTCGGCGCCCTCTCCTCGCTTTTAAGCCGCACCTTTTCCTCCAGTTATCTCCAGGACTGGCGCAAGGATCTCAAGGAAATCATCCGGTCTTTGCCGAAAATCGGAAATGATGCCTATAACCTGGCCAAGCGGGCCGAGGAATCCTTCAAGGCCCTGGTCACCCCGGGCATGCTCTTCGAGGCGTTCAACTTTACCTATTTCGGACCGATCAAGGGACACCGCCTCGATCAGCTTATCGATATCCTCACCAATATCAAAAAACAGAATAAACCGATTCTGCTCCACGTGGCCACCACCAAGGGGAAAGGATACCCACCCGCGGAAAACAACCCGGTATATTTTCACGGGGTCGGGTGCTTCGAGGTACTGACCGGCAACTGCATCCATGGTGGCAACGCCCCGTCCTATACCAAGGTGTTCGGGGAAACCATGATCGAGATGGCCGGCGAAAACGAGCGGGTCATTGCCGTAACCGCAGCCATGCCCGAAGGAACAGGGCTTGGCCCTTTTTCCGAGCGTTACCCGGAACGATTCTTCGACGTGGGCATCGCAGAAGCCCATGGCGTGACGTTTGCCGGCGGAATGGCAGCGGAGGGATTTGTGCCGGTGGTAGCGATCTACTCCACCTTTCTCCAGCGCGCCTATGACCAGATCATTCACGACATTTGCCTCGACAATCTCAACGTGGTGTTCGCGGTCGACCGCGGCGGTATCGTGGGAGAAGACGGACCCACCCATCACGGACAGTTCGACCTTGCCTACCTCCGCTCCCTTCCCAACATGGTGGTGATGGCACCCGGAGACGGCCGGGAACTAAGACGCATGCTCCGGTTCGCAGTCGATCATGAGGGGCCGGTTGCGGTGCGCTATCCCCGGGGAGGCGCCCCTAACCTTTCGGACATCCCGGGACTTTCAGGGCTAAATGGCAAAACCGACGGCAATGATCCGGCGGTTGAACCCCCTGCAATCGTGATGGGAAAAGGGGTGGTGCTAACGGAAGGCGACGATCTCGTAATCTTTGCCGTGGGGCACAGTGTTTTCGAATCGGTGCTGGCCGCCCGGAAACTCGCGGAAGAAGACGGCATTTTTGCCACGGTCGTCAACTGCCGATTTATCAAGCCGATAGATTCAAACGGGATCGCATCCCTTGTGCGTAAAATTCCGCGGGTGATCACAGTGGAGGAAGGCGTACTGGCCGGAGGATTCGGATCGGCCGTGCTGGAATGCCTTGCGGATGAAAACGTAACCGGCTTTCGGATCCGTCGGATCGGCATCGGCGAAACATTCGTGGAGCACGGCGCCAAGGATATACTCAGGCACCAATACGGACTGGATGCCGACGGGATCGCAGCCGCCGGAAAACAGCTTTTCACGGTCGATACAAAAGCCGATACAAATGGTGAGTGATTCATGACGGATCCCGCCCACCGGAAAAAACCGGCTGCCCATAAATCAAACCGGACATCAGACCCGACGCCGGCACAAATGACGAAAAAACAGCCGAAAAAGCGCCTCGATACCCTGGTGCTGGAGCGAAACCTTGCGGAAAGCCGTCAGCGGGCCCAGGCACTCATCATGTCCGGCAACATCCTTGTGAATGACATTCCAACAGACAAACCCGGGGCGCAGATCTCCCCGGACGCTGTGATAACCAGCAGGGCCGACGATCTTCGGTATGCAAGCCGGGGCGGTCTGAAGCTGGAGCATGCTATCAGGCACTTTCAAATCGATGCAACCGGTGCGCAGTGCCTCGATGTGGGCGCATCCACGGGCGGCTTTACGGACTGTCTCCTCCAGCATGGCGCGGCAAGCGTTTGCGCTGTTGACGTAGGCTACGGCCAGCTTTCCTGGAAGCTGCGGCAGGACGAACGGGTCCGCGTAATCGAACGGACGAACATCCGGCACATGACATCCGATGATCTGCCCACTCCCTTTGATTTGATTGTCATCGACGTGTCCTTTATATCCCTTGAAATCGTCGTGCCGGTGGTTGCGGCATTTCTGCGGCCCGGCGGCCGGATCGTGGCGCTGGTCAAACCGCAGTTCGAGGTCGGCAAGGGCGAGGTGGGCAAGGGCGGTGTGGTACGTGACCCGTTCCTTCACGAAGCGGTCATTGAACGGCTCGAAAATTTTTTCACCGCCCGATGCGGCCTGGTGTGCAAGGGGACAACCCCCTCCCCTGTTACCGGACCCAAGGGGAACAAGGAGTTTCTAAGCTTCCTGGAATGGCCGCTGTCCTAAACTTGCTTCGTTGTCCGGCTGTGATGTTTTACGGTTGATTTTTTTTTGCCAAACATATAAGAGTGTTAAGTTCTATACAATATCAATCGGTGTCATTGATCCGGTAAAAAATTCATTGATTTCGTTGTCCTGTCAATCCAGAGAATCCAGCAACCAAGAGGAGTTGAAAAGGAATGAGTGAAAAACTTAGAA
>SLPT01000188.1 GCA_007131845.1 Desulfobacteraceae bacterium
AAACCACGAGGAACTGCAATCTTTCCTGTGTGCATTGCCGGGCTTCTGCAACCTGCGGGCCGTACACCGGCGAGCTCGACACGCAAGCAGCCTTTCGCCTGCTCGATCAGATCGCGGAAGTCGGAAAACCCATCGTGATCCTGACGGGCGGAGAACCCCTGCTGCGCGAGGATATATTCGAGATTACCCGCTACGGCACAAGCCTCGGGCTCCGGATGGTCATGGCCCCCAATGGAACGCTCGTGACCCCGGAGGTGGCTGCGACCATGAAAGAATCCGGCATTCAGCGCATATCTGTGAGCATCGACGGCGCCACAGCCGAACAGCATGACAGCTTCCGTGGGGTGGACGGGGCATTTCAGGGCGCGATGAACGGCATTAACGCCGCAAAACAAGCCGGCCTTGAATTTCAGATCAACACCACCATTACCCGGCTCAACCAGGATCAGATACCCGATATCCTGACCTTCGCAGAAGAGATCGGGGCCGTGGCCCTCCACATCTTTCTCCTGGTACCCACGGGAAGGGGCAAATACATCATCGACCAGGCCATCTCCGCCCGGGAGTACGAAGATACCCTCAACTGGTTCTATGACCAGAAAAAACGGACGCCGCTTCAGCTCAAGGCTACCTGTGCGCCCCACTACTACCGCATTCTGCGGCAGCGTGCGCGGGAGGAAGGCGAAAAGGTGACGTTTCAGACCCACGGACTCGACGCGGTGACCCGGGGCTGCCTCGGGGGGACCGGCTTCTGTTTCGTTTCCCACCAGGGCGTCGTGCAGCCCTGCGGCTTTCTGGATCTCGACTGCGGCAATGTGACAAAATCTTCCTTTGCAGACATCTGGCGGGATTCCGAAGTGTTCAACAAGCTCCGGAATGCCGACAATCTTGACGGGAAATGCGGCATCTGCCAGTACCGGAAGGTCTGCGGCGGATGCAGGGCCCGGGCACACGAGGCGACCGGCGATTATCTGGCCGAGGAGCCGCTGTGCAGCTACGACCCGCAGCAGGGATGATACACCAAAGGCATTGACAAGACCGGAAAGGGATATTTCAATGGAAATCAAGCAGATCTATCTTCCCCGCATGGCCAATTATTGCTACATGGCCGGCGACCCGGATACCCGGAGCTGTGCGGTGATCGACCCGGCCTTTGACGCGAAAAAGATTTTATCGGAGATTCAGTCTGCCGGATACCGGCCGACCCATGTCATCAACACGCACGGCCATGCAGACCATGTTTCGGCAAATGCGGATATTCTCCGGGAAACCGGCGCACAGCTTTGCATCCACGAGGCGGACGCCGAAAAGGTGGCAACGTTTTTCAATCGATCCCTTTCGAGGCTTCTGGGCGGGAAAGGGTCTCCCGGAGCAAACTGCCTTCTTGCCGACGGTGACGTGATCACCGTCGGATCCCTGCAGCTTCGCGTCATCCATACCCCGGGACACACCCCCGGTTCCATCTGCATCTACGCGGACGGGCACATTTTCACGGGAGATACGCTCTTCGTGGGCGCAGTCGGACGGACCGACCTGCCCGGGGGCTCTTCCCGGACACTGCTTTCATCCATCCGGGAAAAGCTCTACACGCTTCCGGATGAAACCACTGTATGGCCGGGCCACGATTACGGGGATACCCCCTCGTCGACCATCGGGCGGGAAAAAGCGGAAAATCCGTTTACGCTCGGGGATATTCCGATGTAAACAGTGGCATTCTGGTGGATTCATGACAAAGGCCCAAACCATCGAGCGCATGGCAGGCCAGCGGATCATGGCTGGATTTCACGGCACTACGCTGAACCCGGATCTGCGTTTTCTCATCGACACGGTCGGCGTCTGCGGCATCATCCTGTTTTCCCGGAACATCGAAAGTGCCGATCAATTGCGGGATCTGTGCGCCGGTGCCGCCGACTACGCCGCATCCGCAGGGCTGCCCCGGCTCCTGATCGCCGTGGACCAGGAAGGCGGCAGCGTGGCCCGCCTGAAACCGCCTCAATTTGAATACCTTCCCGGCGCCCCGGAACTCGAGGATGAAACCGATGCTAAAACGTGCGCCGCCCTCACGGCAAAACAGCTCCGGTGGTTGCATATCAATATGAACATGGCCCCGGTGCTTGATGTGGCCCCTTCGGAATTTGACTCCATCATGAATGACCGGATCTACGGCCGTAATCCCGATCGTGTTTCGCGCATGGGATGCGCGGTCATCCAGGGGCTCAGCAACGGAGGAATTCTGCCGGTTGCCAAGCATTTTCCCGGCATCGGACGGACCACATCCGATTCGCACTTCGACCGGCCCGATCTGGCGGTCTCGCTGGAAAGCCTTGAAAACTACGATCTCATTCCATTTGGGGATGCCATTCGCGCAGGCGTTTCCGGCATCATGCTTTCCCATATCCGGTATCCCGCCATTGACGGCGATTGGCCCGCAAGCCTTTCCACGATCATCGCCCGCGACCTGCTCCGCAAAAAACTGGGCTACACCGGAGCGGTTTTTACCGACGATCTCGAAATGGGGGCAATTTCAAAATACTACGATATATCAGAGATCATGGAGCGGGTCCTGGAAACCGAAACGGACGTGGCCCTGATCTGTGAATCGTGCAGCCTGACGGGAGAGGCATTCGAAGCCATGTGCCGCCACCTGGCGGACAGTCCGGCCCATGCGGAAAAAGCAAAACAGTCCATACGAAGAATCGCAGCCCTGAAGGAATTTTTGAATGAACCGAACTGAAATGATTGCCCGCATCAGGGATACCCGCCGTAGCTGGGATTTCATTATCATCGGCGGCGGTGCGACCGGCCTCGGGTGCGCCATCGAGGCGGCATCCAGGGGATACCGGGTGCTGCTGCTGGAACAGGACGATTTTTCCAAGGGGACCTCGAGTCGCTCCACAAAACTCATCCACGGCGGCGTCCGGTACCTGCAGCAGGGAAACGTCACGCTTGTGCTCGAAGCCCTCAAGGAAAGAGGCCTTCTCCGCCAGAACGCCCCGCACCTCGTTCACAATCTCCCCTTCGTGGTTCCGAGTTATGACTGGTGGGAGGGTCCGTTTTACGGCATCGGTCTGAAGGTCTACGATATGCTGGCCGGAAAGCATGGATTCGGCCGCTCAAAGTTTTTATCCGGCAAAACCATCCGGCAGACCATACCCACCCTGGAAACCGGCGGGCTTCGCGGCGGAGTAATCTATTACGACGGACAGTTCGATGATGCGAGGCTTGCGGTGAATATGGCGCAGACTGCGGTGGAGCAGTCCGCCACGGTGATCAACTACATAAAGGTGGAAGGGCTGATCAAGGAAAAAGAGATTGTTTCCGGCGTTCTTGCAACGGATACGCTGTCCGGGGAGAGCTACGAGCTCCGTGCCGCCGGCATTATCAATGCAACCGGCGTGTTTACGGACAGCGTACTGGAAATGGATCAGCCCGGATCCGGCCGGCTCATATCCCCCAGCCAGGGGGTTCACCTGGTTCTCGATGCCGATTTCCTGCCCGGCGACAAAGCCATTATGGTCCCCCATACCGCAGACGGGCGCGTTCTTTTTGCAACCCCCTGGCATGACAAGGTGATTGTTGGGACCACCGACACGCCCGTCGACACCGTGAGTCTGGAGCCGCGCCCCCTGGAAGAAGAAACCGAATTTCTCCTGTCCCATGCATGCCGCTACCTGACCAAGGATCCGACGCCTTCCGACGTAAAAAGCATTTTTGCCGGTCTCCGGCCGCTGGTCAGGGAAAAAGCGGCCGGCAGCACCTCGTCCATCAGCCGGGATCATACCATCTACATTTCCCGCTCCGGGCTGGTCACCGTCGCAGGCGGAAAATGGACAACCTACCGGAAGATGGCCGAAGATACCATCGATCATGCCGCCGTTCTGGCCCAGCTTCCGGAAAGCCCGTCCGTCAGCCGAACGCTGCATATCCACGGTTATCACCGGCATGCGGAGAACTTCGGCGATCTCGCCCTCTACGGAAGCGACGCCCCCGCCATTCTGGATCTCGTTTACCGGGATCCGTCGCTGGGTAAGCCCCTTGCGCCGGAAGCCAAAACCATCGCGGCAGAAGTCGTGTGGGCGGTTCGTCATGAAATGGCACAGACAATCGAGGATTTTCTTTCCCGAAGAACCCGGGCGCTTCTTTTGGACGCACGGGCCAGCG
>SLPT01000340.1 GCA_007131845.1 Desulfobacteraceae bacterium
ATGCGGAACCGGTAATACGCTGCCATTTTGCCACGGACAACCTGTTTTCCCTTCCCATAAACCGCTTGTTAATCATTGCTGGATTATATAAGCATAAAACTTATAGGAACTCGGAATAATAATGAATGAAGAGCTGGACAAGTCCAGGATCTGGGATCAGGCTGCTGAAGATATACGCATATTCGCCGAAAGCATTGTCGATACCATCCGGGAACCGCTTGTGATCATCGACGGGGATCTGAACGTCGTAATAGCGAATCCGGCGTTTTACCGAAAGTTCCTGGTCAACAGATCGGAAACCGAAGGCAGACATATATATGATCTGGGCAGCGGACAATGGAATATTCAAGGGCTCCGGAAGCTACTGGAAACCATCAATTCCGAAAACAAGGCCATCAGGGATTATGAGGTAGAACATGATTTTCCGGATCTCGGGCACCGAATCATGCATCTCAATGCGCGCAGAATCGAGCAGGAAGGGGGAAGACATTTCATCCTGCTTGCCATCGAGGATGTTACCGATGCTGTTGAAAGCCGTCGTGCACTGGAGGAATCGGAAGCCCTCTACGCCCGACTGGTCGAAGAGATCAACAGCATTATCATCGAAGTCTCTCCCGACGGGGTAATCTCCTTTTTCAATCGATTCGCTGAAAAGGTTTTCGGCTATTCAAGAAATGAGCTGATCGGTAAAAAACTGGTCGGAACAATCCTCCCGGAAACCGACAGTGAAGGGGTGGATAACTCCGGCCTGGTCGCCGAAATGTTCCAAAACCCTGATCAATACTATCTCAATGAAAATGTTGGGATTCGCAGGGATGGCCGGGAGGTTTGGTTCTCCTGGAGCGCCCGATTGGTCAGAAAGCCGTTGTCCGACAATGATACGATTCTCATTGACGGCAATGACTTGACGTATGTGCGCCAGGCCAGAAAACAGGCCCGGCAGGCCCTGGAAATGGTTCAAGCCTCCGGGATTCCCATGGTGCTTCTTGATCCCCATAAAACATGTCTGATAGCAAATGCGGCGTTTGCGGAACTTGCTGGAAAATCTACAGAGGAAATAGAGAATACCCAATTGATGGAGTCAGGATTGCGGGACGATCTGATCTATCGATTAAACGAGACCATTGACAGCTCCATTCAAACAAGGGAAAAATACACGTTTGAAACCAATTACGGCCGAACGGCTCTGTTGATCCGGGTGGAACCGGAATACGAGAAAACCGGCGAAATCGGCGGAACCAGTATAGTTTTTCATGATATTACCGAACGCAAACGGTTGGAGCAGAAGGCAGCCGAGCGTTCCGACCTCGCTGAGACCCGCGCAAGTCAGCTACAGTCCCTGGCCGTGGAGTTGATCGAGGCCGAGGAGCACGAGCGACAGCGGATTGCTGAGCTGCTTCACGATGATTTGCAGCAGATGCTGGCTTCAGCCAGATTCCAGTTGCAAGCTGCAGGCATAAATCTGAAAAATGATCCAATACTTGCATCCGTTAACGAGATTCTGGAAGAATCCATTTCCAAATCACGAAGGTTGTCCCATGAGTTGAGCCCTCCGGTTTTGTATCATGGAAGTTTATATAGTGCTTTGGCGTGGCTGGGGCGCCAGATGAACGAGCAGTTTGGGCTTACAATCGATCTAATAGATGAAAAATCCCCAAACATAGAAAATACACCGTTGAAGGTGTTTTTGTTTCGGGCCGTACACGAACTTTTATTTAATATCGTCAAGCATGCCGGCGTCAAAAGCGCACGTGTGACGCTTTCCGGTTCAAACGGTAATGTTGCGGTAACCGTAAGCGATCAAGGCAAGGGATTTAGCAAGGATATTATTGATTCGTCCCCGGAAAAGCCCGGTTTCGGGTTGATCAGCATACGCGAACGGGCTGATCGTATAGGGGGTCACCTGAAAATCGAAAGCGAGCCGGGTCAGGGGAGTCGTTTTCTTCTGGTCTTGCCTGTTCAAACTGCACCTGCGGAACTGCCGGTTCAAGCAGGGGAACTAACGGATGCAGCCATACCAAAATCTATTTCTGTTGTTAAACGATTGCGGGTCTTGTTTGCCGATGACCACAAGGTCATGCGCCAGGGATTGATCACATTGATTTCCGGTCAAACAGACATAGAGGTTGCAGGAGAAGCGGCCAATGGCAGGGAGGCGGTCAAACTTGCCCGGCAGTTGATCCCCGATGTGATTGTCATGGATATATCCATGCCTGTGATGAATGGCATCGAGGCCACCCGGCTCATCAAGTCCGAGTTTCCCGAGGTGCGCATAGTAGGCTTGTCGATGTTTGAAGACAAACAATCCGTAAAGAGCATCATACATGCAGGCGCTGATGCTTTTGTCCCGAAAACAGCTTCATCTGAAGAATTTGTGAATGCAATATATGGAATCGAGAAGAGGTAGATTCCTGTATGACAGATGAGAGCGGTTAACCTGCGAACCAATATAAACAGGGATGCAGGAGGTCCCACAGTCCACAATGCTTGTCAGCCCAGGCAATATTCCCAGGCCTCCTGAAAAATGCACCTTGAATCTGGCAATCCTGTCCGGGCCGGAATTCGCATTAATGGAGGGGTATAGCCGCAATGTGCAGCCCCAACAAGTAAACGTGCGGCTATTCTATCGGCTCATCTGACGCGGCTGCTTGGGCGGGTTGTGAAGGAGGTTGGGCCTGTTGCTGAGATCTGTTGTGCATAAGCCCTGTCAAACAAGTTAAAAATCAACGTATACTCTGGAGTTTTTGTCCAGATGGGATGATCCAGATGGGATGATAGGGTTGTTGCTCCAGGAATTCTTCAATTGATTGACTGTCAATATTGACATACTCGTAAAAAGTCGCGATTTGACGGCTTTGTAAAAAGTTAAAGATCAAGGCTTGCGCAATTTCGAAGAATGCAGCGTACTTGGCGTACGTGAAATTCTGAGAAATTGCGCGTAACGCAGATATTGGACTTTTACGAAGCCGTCAATATTCATATATGCACAGCAAGCCGGTATTGCCATCAGTGTTCCCTTAAGCAACAATTCAGGCCTGTCGGGAATCTCAAATTTCTGAAGAAGATTTCGAAAGAAATTAAATCCATCCGTCTCGGCATCCTCTCGAAATTTTTGCTCCCATTGTTCATAAGACCTCCTAATATGAGTATAAATTTAAAAGCATTGTGAGCAAGAAAAAGGATGCATTTTACTGAAACATGCTTATCTTGCTGGTTTTATGATAAGGAGGAATCATATGTCTCAACCCAGCACCCCGATGGATATTCTGAGACTGCTGGACCAGTCCAACTGCCGCCAGTGCAACGAGCAGACTTGCCTGGCATTTGCAGCCCAGGTGTTTAAGGGGAAAAAGAAGCTCAGCGACTGTCCGGAGCTGGATTCTTCCGTTCTCGAACAATATGGCGGGGATGACGAAGCAGATGAAAGCGCTGAAAAACCGCGCACGTCGGAAGAAGAGATCGAAGCCTATGTCCGGCAGCTGAAGGAGAATGTCCGGGAGATGGATCTGCCCTCCGTGGCTGAAAAACTCGGCGGCAAATACCGAAACGGCCGCCTGACCGTCAAAGTGCTCGGCAAGGATTTTAGCGTGGCCCCGGACGGGACCCTGTCTGCGGAAATTCACACCAACCCGTGGGTTTCCGTGCCGGTGCTGACCTATATCACAGAAGGCGCAGGCAAGGACATCACCGGTAAATGGCTCACGTTCCGGGAGCTGAAAGATGGCAGCGCCTGGAGCGGACTGTTCCGGCAGCGCTGTGAAAAACCGCTCAAACAGATCGCCGACAACGACTATGATCTTTTCGTCGATCTGCTGGACGTTTTCAACGGACGGCCCATCGAGCACCTGGATGCCGATATCGCCCGGATCTTTTACGTACTGCCAAAAGTTCCGATCATGATCTGCTACTGGCCTGCGGAAGAGGACTTCGAATCGAACCTCAACATCTATTTCGACGAGGCCGCAAACGAGAATCTGAACATCGGCTCCATCAACGCCCTGGGCTCCGGCCTGGCCCGGATGTTTGAAAAACTGGCGGAAAAACACGGCACCCGGCCAATGGCCGCAGCGAGCCGATAAGCCTGAAACAAAGCAAGCCTCTGATTCAATCGCATCTTCCGTAAAAAAGCCTCGCACAGATGGAGGACA
>SLPT01000189.1 GCA_007131845.1 Desulfobacteraceae bacterium
GAAAGGCGTTCATGATCCCCCATACCGTTCCGAAAAGCCCGATAAAGGGGGTGATATTCCCGGTTGTTGCCAAAAACGGCACCATCTGGATCATGCGGATGCTTTCCATGTTTCGGGAACGGCCCAGCGTCCGCCGGATACTTTCCACGTTGGCCGCAAAATCCGAGCCCTCTTGGTTCTGCGCCGCCGGGCGGTGCATTTTCCGGAGTTCCATGTAGGCATTTCGAAAAATACGCGCCACCGGGCTGTTCTCGAGTTCCTTGGCCTTGGCGAAAGAGTGGGAAAAGTCGCGGGTCTTCCAGAAATATTCAATAAACAGCGCGGATTCCTTGAAAGCACGCCGCATATAGAGAAATTTCATGAAAATAATCGCCCACGTAGCGATGGAAAACGCAAGAAGAAGGTATATGACAAACTGCACCATCGGCCCCGCGCTTCGCACCATTGCAACAATACTGAGATCTTCTGGAGTCATCTGTGTTTTACTGCTCCGTACGTGTTAATTTTGCTTTTGTACCGATAACTATCAGAGTTAGAAATTATCTAAGCCTTATCCCCGTGTCAAGAACAATAAACAGCGCATTCACTAAAGTTTGCCGGCATCGCGGGGTTTTACAGAAAAAAGCCCTTATGAGGGATCCATAAGGGCTTTTCTCACTTTTTCATTCCGGCGCCCGTGAAAACACTTTTTACGCGAAGCGCCGTCATGGTCTGTTTGTTTCGACTGCGGAAAACCGCGGCAATTCTACATCATGCCGCCCATGCCGCCCATTCCGCCCATTCCGCCCATGCCGCCGCCGGGCATACCGCCGCCTTCACCCTTTTCATCGGGGATTTCAGCAACCATTGCCTCGGTGGTCAGCATCAGGGATGCCACGCTGGCTGCATTCTGCAGGGCGAAACGAACCACCTTGGTCGGATCGATAACCCCTGCCTTGAGCAGGTCTTCAAAGGTATTGGTCTCGGCGTTGTATCCGATTGAGTCCTTTTCCTTCTTGACCTGATCGATGATCACGGAGCCTTCGAAGCCGGCGTTGTTGGCAATCTGACGCAGGGGCTCCTCGATGGAGCGGATCACGACCTTCACGCCCAGGTCTTTTTCCGCATCCAGCTTAAGCTTTTCCAGTGCGGACACGCAGCGGACCAGGGCTACGCCGCCGCCGGGCACGATGCCTTCTTCAACGGCTGCGCGGGTCGCATTGAGGGCGTCTTCCACGCGGGCCTTTTTCTCCTTCATCTCGGTCTCGGTGGCTGCACCCACGTTGATCACGGCGACGCCGCCCACCAACTTGGCCAGTCTCTCCTGGAGCTTTTCACGGTCGTAATCGGAGGAGGTCTCCTCGATCTGCGCGCGAATCTGCTTGACGCGCTTTTCGATATCTTTTTTGGTGCCGGCGCCGTCCACGATGGTCGTGTTGTCCTTGTCGATGGAGATGCTCTTGGCCCGGCCAAGGTCTTCAATGGTGATGCTTTCGAGCTTGAGGCCGATATCCTCGGAAATCACCTGACCGCCGGTCAGGATGGCGATATCCTGAAGCATGGCCTTTCTGCGGTCGCCGAACCCGGGCGCTTTAACCGCCGCAACATTCAGGGTTCCGCGCAGTTTGTTGACCACCAGCGTCGCCAAGGCCTCGCCTTCCACATCCTCGGATATGATCAGCAGGGGTTTGCCGCTCCGGGAGATCTGCTCAAGAATCGGCAGAAGGTCTTTCATGTTGCTGACCTTCTTTTCGCTGATCAGGATGTAGGGATCTTCCAGGCTCACGGTCATCTTTTCGGCATCCGTGACGAAATAGGGAGAGACGTATCCGCGATCGAACTGCATACCTTCGACAACGTCGAGCGTCGTCTCCATGGATTTGGCTTCTTCCACGGTGATAACGCCTTCCTTGCCGACTTTTTCCATGGCCTCGGCGATAATATTGCCGATGGTTTCGTCGTTGTTTGCGGAAATGGTGCCGATCTGGGCAATTTCACGCTGACTGCTGGCGGAACGGCTCAGCTTGTTGAGCTCCTTAACGGCTGCTTCAACGGCCTTGTCAATGCCCCGCTTGATCGACATGGGATTGTTGCCGGCGGCCACGAGCTTCTGGCCTTCATTGTAGATGGCCCGTGCAAGAACGGTCGCCGTGGTTGTGCCGTCACCGGCCATATCGGACGTCTTGCTGGCTACTTCCTTGACCATCTGGGCGCCCATATTCTCGAACTTGTCTTCCAGTTCGATTTCCTTGGCTACCGTGACGCCGTCCTTGGTTACCGTGGGGGAGCCCCAGGATTTTTCGATAACCACGTTGCGGCCGCGGGGTCCAAGAGTAACCTGTACCGCATCGGCAAGCTTGTTGACGCCATTTAACATCTTTTCACGGGCTTTATACCCGTATTTTATATCTTTTGCTGTCATATCGTCTTCCTCCGGTTTCTTGTTTCACATTCAAGCAGGTTGTTCGCTATTCGGGCAATTCGTTACTCGATGATTCCGAGGATATCATCTTCACGCATGACCAGGTGCTCTTCGTCGTTGATCTTGACTTCCGTGCCGGCATACTTGGCGAACAAAACGCGGTCGCCCGTTTTCACCTGAAGCGCCATCCGCTTTCCGTCATCGTTCAGTTTGCCGTCGCCTACCGCGATGACCTCTCCCTGAGCCGGTTTTTCCTTGGCACTGTCTGGAATGATAATGCCGCCCTTGGTTTTCGCTTCCTCTTCAAGGCGTTTTACAAGAATCCGATCGTTTAAAGGTTTGATCTTCATTGCCAACTTCTCCTTTTCTTGTACCGATTAGCAGTTAATCAAAGTCAGTTGAAAGTACGCGCCATATCCGAAACAGGCGGCCGAAGCCCCAAGCCGGCAAAGCGCCTCGATTTCTATCCGTTTTTATCCAGTCGGTTTACACTGCCCGGGCCACATTCGGGCAAACGATCATCCGGGCAAATAAACACCGAGCCGTCCGCCAGGCGGATCGTTTCGGGTTGATATATAATAAAATCAAGCATATACAATTACAAAACCCTGTATATACAGATCGTGTTGCAGTGTTTATCAAGACCTGCTTTGCGATCAACTCTGCCGCTTCTATCCTGCTGTTTTCGCCCAGCCTTCGGTTTTTGCCTTGACGGATCCGCGATAATTCCGGCCATCATAGCCGGCAGGCTGCTTACGGTTCGTATCGCCCCGGAAAAACCGGCACGGGCGGTTCAACTATGAATCATCGGACTTGCAGGCGGAACCACAGGCTGCATTACCGCTTCCGGAATCGTCAGCCTTTTCGGTTTTGGTCTGATTATTCTTGCTTTCCGTAGATGAGGATGTCTTACCGGAACTGTTGGCATAGTCGGTAGCGTACCAACCGCTCCCTTTCAGGTGAAATGAGCATTGAGAAATCCGCTTTTCAAGTTTCCCGGAACATTCCGGGCACTCGGCAAGCGGACTGTCGGACATTTTCTGCAGAATCTCGTGGACTTTTCCACAGCCTCCGCATTGGTACTCATAGATCGGCATCGTTAAAAAATCTCCTGTTTTCAGAATGATACATTACCATTCAGAATCGCCTTAATGAATCTTCCTAAATATAGTCAGCGATCGGGCAATGTCAAGGCATGGGGTATGTTTTTTTCAGCAGAAAATCCCCGGACCCGTCAGCCCTCCGGCGGGGTACGCCGTACGTGGATTTCATCCATCTGCTCGAACGCTTCCCGCCATTGGCCGTAAAATGTGAGGACCGCATCCAGATTTCTGGCACGGGACTGCCGAAGGACCTCGCGCGTTTCGTGGTGGACCCGGATCTCCTCGAACTGCCGCTCCTCCTGAGGCACATGGAAATGCTGGAGAAACCGGCGGAACCGGACCACGTGAATCAACTCATGGCAGACGATATAGAGCATGAACGGGTAAAGGCGAAGCGCCGGGAACCGGTCGATGGCATCGAGTATGGCGTGGTCCTGGATGCATACGAGGTAAAAATCTTCCGCCTCCGTTTTCAGCATGGACGCCTTCTTCCGGGCGCGGTAGCGGACGATCTGCGCGAAATGGGCGTCTACGATTTCATGAGAGGCCAGCCGGGATGCAGTCCGGATATCGTAGTTCAACTGAAGCATCTGGCTGTCCGAAAGCTTGTAATAGTTCGACACCATCTCTTCGCAAACGCCCA
>SLPT01000227.1 GCA_007131845.1 Desulfobacteraceae bacterium
CCCCGGTATGACCTGGTATGATTAGATGTCAAGCTTCGACTTCAACTCTTGCGCCACTTCCGGAACGCTCTTTTCGCCGTCCAGCGTGATGTATCTGAGTCCGCCTTCCTTTCCGGCCTTATCCCGGAAATAGTACGCGGCGGCAAGTGTTCCTTCCACGCTGTCGTAGTATATGGCATGGCGCTTGTTGATGGCCTCTTCGTCCTGGTCGTCCGACCGGCTTGAAAGCTCTCCGCCGCACACCCGGCACTTGTCGCCGTCCGGTTTGATGGCGTCGATGTATATATTGTTGGGATGGTTGTTGTCATTGACGCAGAGCCGCCGGCCCATGATCCGCTTTTTGGCGATTTCGCGGTCGAGTTCGATTTCAACGACGATATCAAGCTTGAGGCTGGCTTCGGAAAGCGCTTCGTCGAGTTTGATCGCCTGGTTCTTGTTGCGGGGGAATCCGTCGAGGAGCCATCCGTTTTTACAGTCATCGGCCTGCAGACGGTCGAGTATCATCGGTATCGTGATGTTGTCGGGAACGAGATCTCCCCGGTCGATGTAGGCTTTCGCTTCTTTTCCCAGTTCGGTGCCGCCTTTGATGTTTTCCCGGAAAATGGCGCCGGATTCAATGTGGGGAAGGTTGTATTTTTCCTTCACGATGGCGCCCTGGGTTCCCTTGCCGCTGCCGTTGGGTCCGAAAAACAAGATATTCATTCCATTCTCCTTCGTTTTTGTCGATCCGTTGACGATGATTATCTGCCGGTTCCGATTGATTGCTTATGGCTTCCGGCCTTGTTCGCCGGTATCTGTATTCGGGTGCGCCCCGGACGGTAAGACCGGTAGGTGTCGTCCGTCCTCCGGAGCCGTCGGCGGTGATGAGCAACAGGGAATCCGGCCGGCTCGCTCATTTTCTGGCTTGTGTGCCCGGCTTGTTGCCGATAACGGAAGCTCAGAAAACGCCAGAAGGCTGCTTGCTACGATGCGAACGGTTCGGCCAGCCGGTTTGATATAAATTTTTTTAAATATAAAATTGACGGGCAAAAGTCAAGAGCGGTTTTTCGATCGTAAATAATTTTCAGCAAAGCTCAGAGCATCCGTTTTGTCCGTTATATAACCGGCAAGGTATTGGCGTTCTACTTTTTCGAGAATCTCGGCAATCAGCGGGGAAGGGCGCAGTCCGAAACACGCCATCAGATCCCGGCCGCTTATCGGCGGGGAAGATTGTCGTTTCGGGAGAAACCCGTCAAAATAGTCCGAAAGAAGCGCACGGGCGAATTCCATCACTTCCGGCGGTTCACAGGATCCCGCCGGGGCCTTTTTTTTGCCCATCATATCGGCTGCAAACAGAAGAATCAGATCCGGGGAAAAGGGATCGGTGCGAAGAAAAAAACGGGTTCGGGCGAGGTTTTTTTTGCGTCCCTTCGATTGAGCGATATACAGGAACAGGGGGCGCAGGTGATGCCGGACGAGAAACGATGCATGGTTTTTCCACCTCGATGAAAAGCGCAGGCGATCGCTGATGGTTCTTACCATGAAATACCCGGCGGTTTCGTGACCGTAGAAATGAACGTTTCCTTTTGCGTCTGTTTTGCGGGTGGACGGCTTTCCGATGTCATGCAAAAGCGCTGCATGTTTCAGCAGTACAGCGCCGTGGGCGGCCGTTTCCGTGCGGAGGGATGATCCGGGGGGCTTCCCTCCGCCTGATAGTTCGATATTGCTGAAATGATTGGACAGCCGGGGTCTGTCCTGGTGTAAAAGCGTTTCCAGCCGGTGATAGACTGCAAGGGTATGCTCCAGCACGTCGAATTCATGATGTTCGTTTTGCGAGCAGTTTTTCAGCGCGGCCAATTCCGGAAATATCGCGGCAAGCAGGCCTGCCTGGCTCATGTTCCGGAGGGCATCGACACTATCCGGCATGCCGAGCAGCCGGATCCACTCCTCCCGGATTCGCTCCCCGGCAACAGCGGTAATGGCGCTTGCGTTTCGCCGGATTTCCTCCATCGTGCCGGAATCCAGGGTGAAGCCTAGACCGGCTGCGATCCGAAACGCCCGCAGCAGGCGAAGAGGATCGTCCCGGAAGGCATGCACAGTGGTCATCCGCACGATTTTCTTTTTTATATCGTCACGGCCTCCCGTGGGGTCGATGATTTTTCGGGTGCACAAGTCAATCGCTATGGCATTGATCGTAAAATCCCGCTGTCTGAGATCTCCGGTCAATGTGTTTCCCTTTAAAGGCGATACATCGAAGATTGCGGTCTCCGATTGGACGCGGTAGATTTTTTTTCCGGTCTTTCCCAGCTCAATGACGCGAGTGCCTGTCCGGGTTGCAATTTCCTCCGCTATCGAAACGGCATCGCCATCAACAACAATATCGAAATCTTCCGGGTTGTGTCCCATAAGGGCATCCCGCACGCAGCCGCCGACGAGATGGACACCATTTTTTTCCGGGATAAAATTTAGGTTGAAATGATTCATTTTTTCCGGTAATAGAATTCCTTTTTCCAAATTCATACCATCGCAATCCGGCATATAATCGGTTTTTCGAAATTGATTTGGTTTTGGATGCGCTTTTGGGCACAATCTGCCCGGATTCAGGTTCGGAATAGCCCCTGCAGGAATACGGTATAATCGGCCAGGGGCTTATCGACTGAATCAGGGATGACGACTTGATAAAAAGTCCAATATTCCACGCCTGCGCGCGGTTCCGCGACCCCGGATCCGAGGGGCAATAGGCGGATATGATCCCATGCATGCGGGTACAGGTTGGCCGGGTCATGCATAAACATACAGATGATACGGATAAATGTAAAGCGGTGACGGATTCGTAAAAAGTCCAATATCTGCGCCTGCGCGCAATTTTTCAGAATATCATGTACACTCAGTACGCTGTTTTCTTCTTCATTTGCGCAAGCCTTGATCTTGAACTTTTACAATGCCGTCAGATCGCGACTTTTTACGAGGGCAATAAGCGGTGGTTCCTGTAAAAATCGCCGTCACCGGCGGCATTGGGTCGGGAAAATCGGTTGTCTGCCGGATGTTGGCGGAAAAGGGACTTCCCGTGGTCAGCGCAGACGAGCTCTCACGGCGTGCGGTGGAGCCCGGAACAGCCGCATACGGGCAAATCGTTGAATATTTCGGTGAGTCGATTCTGCTGCCCGACGGCAATATCGACAGACCCGCGCTTCGCAACGTGATCCGCTCCGATGGCAAAGCGAAAAAGGCCCTTGAACGCTTTGTCCACCCTGAAGTATTCCGGCAGATGGAAAAACGCCTCGAGGATGCGGTTCAAAAAGAAGCACCCGCTGTTGTCATGGAAGTGCCGCTGTTGTTCGAATCCGGCATGGAAAAATGGTTTGATTGCGTGGTTCTGGTTTTTACGCCGGAGGAAAGCCGGATCAGGCGGGTCATGGAGCGTGATGGCGTTTCGCGGGAGGAGGCCGGATCCATGATGAAAATCCAGATGCCCGAAGAAATAAAGCGAAAACAGGCCCACCGGGTTATCGACAATGACGGCCCCATGGAGGAAACCCGGCGATCGGTGGACCGGCTGCACAACCGAATCATGGAAAAAGCAGGGGCAAATATCAGGAAAAAAAACGAAAAGGGTTGACATGCAGACTTTTGAGTAATAATGTTATACGCAAACGGTCCTGCTCCAAAAATAAATTTGGACACAAGGCCTTCCTACTCGCACATGCGAGCCGCATGACCTCAGGCCCCTTATTACCTGAATGAATAATAAATACTCGTTGCACTGCATTATTCCTTTCAAGTCTTGAGCCATACGTGACCTTCAATATCGTGTACCAGCATATAATGGCCGAACGAAAACCAGGATTATATGTCAAGTTCAAGGAAGGTGAAAATTTTAACCGCAGGAATACTTGGCGTATTTTGAGGATTAAAATTGGAGCCTGACACAGAAATTGGCGAAAAGGACGGTTTTCGTTCAGCCATTACATACCGGACGGCCCCGATATACCATGCATGGTCACGGAAGGTATGGCTGCGTTCAGGTAGACAATGTATTCCGGCGCTATTCTTGCTGGCAGGCCAGTAGATCACAATTGATGAACCCGTAAAAAGTCTCGATCCGACGGCTTTGTAAAAAG
>SLPT01000126.1 GCA_007131845.1 Desulfobacteraceae bacterium
CAAAGCGGGTGGAAGCCGCCCATCCCGACTACTTCACCGGCGATTTCACGGTCCAGGTGGGCGCCTACTCCGACAAAAAACGCGCCGAAGCCATGGCAAAAAAACTTCGGAATGCCGGAAAAGACGTGTACGTCTCCAGCACCGATGTCAATGGTCAACCCTTCCACCGGGTTCGTGTCGGCCGGTTTGCCTCCATGGCCGATGCCGAGAAGCTCAAAATCCACCTGGCGCAAAACGGCTATGAAAACGTTTTTGCCGTACGTGCAGGCAAATGATCGTTCTTGAAGGCCGCATAGAGCGCATCGCATTCCGCAGTGAATCCGACGGATACACGGTGGCCCGTTTTACCACCGGTTCTTCCGGCACGCCCGTAACAGTTGTCGGGCGCGTGGAGCATGCGGCCGCCGGCCAAGCCATGAAACTGACGGGACAGTGGACCACCCACCCCCGCTACGGAGAACAATTTGAAATCCAGGCAGCCGAAACGATTGTCCCGGCAACCGTGGAAGGCATCCGCGGATACCTGCAATCCGGCATCATCCGGGGAATCGGAACGGCTACGGTCAACCGGATCGTGGATCATTTTGGCGGACAAACCATCGATGTGCTAAACGACGCGCCTGAACGGCTCCGGGAAGTACAAGGCATCGGGGAAGTCCGGGCGGCATCCATTGCCGGCCAGTGGCGGACGCACCGGATAGTATCGGAGATCATGGAGATACTCCGGGACCATGGCATCCGGGAGGCCCATGCACCGAAAATATACCGCCTCTATGGCGCGGATTCCCTTCATGTTCTGCAAAACGAACCCTACCGACTGGCCGACGACATGGCAGGCACCGGTTTTTATATCGCAGATGCCATGGCCCGCCGCTCGGACAACGCCCCCCTGGAACCGGACCGGGCACGGGCATGCGTTCTTCATATCCTCCGGGACGCCTCACTGGCGGGTCATGTCTGCGTCCCCCTGGGACAGATCATGGACCGGATCCAGCGGTTTTTTGAAATTGAGTCCGCCGCGGCTGAATATGCACTGGATAGGCTCGCACAATCAGAGCAAATCGTCGTAGAGCCGATCCGCAATCCTGTCCCCGAACATCCGGACAGCGGCCGGGACGAGACCGGCGGGGAAATCCGGGTCGTTTTCGACCGCACCCACCATAATGCGGAAAACCATATCGCCTCCCGGATTGCCGCAATGCAAAACAATGGACCGGAGCCCCTTCCGGTTGACGACACCACGCTCGTCAACATGATCGAAGCCCGCTTCCTCCTGTCCCTTTCTATAGACCAGCGAAAGGCGCTTGAAAAGGTATTGCAATGCCGCGTGGCAATCATTACCGGCGGACCGGGAACCGGGAAGACAACGCTCATCAAATCCATTGCCGCGGCGTTTTCAGCAACGGGAAGCATAGTCTGCCTTGCCGCACCCACGGGGCGTGCGGCAAGGCGGATTGCCGAAGTGACGCAGCGGCCTGCTTATACGATCCACAGGCTTTTGGGCTTTCACTACGAGGACGGGTGCTTTGAAAAAGATCCGGAAAACCCGGTCGAAGCGGATGTGATCATCGTGGACGAGGCGTCCATGATCGACGCCCTGCTGATGCATCACCTGCTGGCGGCCATCCGTCCCACCACGCGCCTGGTTCTTGTAGGAGACATGTTTCAGCTGCCCCCCGTGGGCCCCGGAAACGTTTTGTCGGATCTGATCGATTCGGATATGATTCCGGTCTGCCGTTTGAACGAAATTTTCCGGCAGGCCGGAAAAAGCCCGATCGTTGCCGGCGCCCACCGAATCCGGGAAGGGGGAGCCCCTGATCTTATACCGTTTGGTCAGGCACCGGCCGGCAAAGACGGATTGTTGTTCATCGAGGCCGACACGCCGGAAAAGATTGCAGCGGCGATAGTCTCCGCCTGCTCAAAAGAAATCCCGCGGGCCTTCGGGTTCAACCCGTCCGAAGACATCCAGGTCGTATCACCCGTGCACAAAGGGGCGGCCGGCACCATCCATCTCAACAGACTGCTCCAGGCGGCCGTCAACCCCGGCGGTGACGGGGTTGACGGCGTCCACCACCGTTTCAAAGCCGGTGACCGGGTGATGCACCTGAAAAACAACTATAAAAAAGAAGTATTTAACGGCGACATTGGCACCGTCGCCGATATCGACCCCGGCGGTGCGGAACTGCGGGTTTTGTATGACGGCCGCCCCGTATCCTATACGCCGGAAGATATCGATGAGCTGGGCCTGGGATACGCCATCACCGTACACAAGTCCCAAGGCTCGGAATACCCGGCCGTGGTAATGCCCCTGACGACAAAACACTATACGATGCTCCAGCGCAATCTGCTCTATACCGCCGTAACCCGGGCCCGTCAGCTCGCCGTACTGGTCGGAACGGAAAAGGCGCTTTCCGTAGCCATCCGGAACAACCGACCCCGTCAGCGTTTTACCAGCCTGGCCGACCGCCTCCGGATGGCCTCCGGTCATACAGTGTATATCTGACCTAAACCGCTCAGTTCAGGCCTGACAAACACCGCTGCAGGCCTGCCAATAAATTGACGCACTCGAAAAATCTCGACCTGACGGCTTGTAAACAATTCAGGATCAAGGATTGCGTGATATTGAAGGGTACAGAGTACTTAGCGTACATGAAATTCTGATGAATCGCGTATAACCCGGATATTGGTCTCTTATAAAGCTGTCAATAAATTGAGAGATTGAAATACGTCTCCGTTTTTGCCATACATAGTATGATTTAATACATTAATAACGATTGCTGACAATTAAGATCATCTCGTGGAGTATAAAAAATGAAAAAACAAATCCTTCTTGCTGTAGTCCTTGTTCTGGGCATGGCGCTCACCGCTGTCGCCGAGACCCGCTACGTAACCGACCAGTTCGAAGTTACCTTCCGATCCGGCCCCGGCGATCAATTCCGAATTCTCCGGATGATGCGCACCGGCCAGCAGCTGGAACTTCTGGAAACCGCCGGCGACTGGAGCCGGGTTGAAGCCCCCGGGGGGCAAACAGGCTGGGTCCGCACCCAGCACCTGCGGCCAGATCCGCCGGCCCGGCAGGCCCTTCAGGTGATGACGGCCCGCCTGGAGTCAATTGAAACGGAAAGAGACTCGCTTCGGGAGGAAAACGACCGGCTTCACCGGCTCAATCAGGAGCTTGAAGAACACTTACGGGAAACGGAAGGACGGCTCGAACAAGCGGTCTCCGATTACGAGGAGCTACTGGCGGACTCCGAGGATTTCCTGAGAATCCGGGAAGAACATGAAACCCTCACAAATCAGGTGGCGGAAAAACGCGAACGTATCGAGGCATTGGAAGCACGAATCACGGACGAGTTTTTGTCTTCCGCCATCAAATGGTTTCTGGCCGGGGCGGGGGTTCTGCTGTTCGGCATGCTCCTTGGGAATCGTTCGAAGAAGAAACGGTCGTCCGGCCTCCGGTAAATATAATAATCTGAAGAAGAGACGCCACCCATGGAATACAGATACGACTTTCTGGTTCTCGGTAGCGGCATCGCAGGGCTCAGTTTTGCGCTGAAAGTTGCTGACTACGGCAAAGTGGCCGTGGTCACCAAGAAGCATATCATGGATAGCAGCACCATGCGCGCCCAGGGAGGAATCGCCGCGGTTTTGGATGCCGCCGACTCTTTTGACAATCATATCGCCGATACACTGGATGCCGGTGACGGCATCTGCAATCCCGGCGTAGTGGAAATGGTGGTCACCTCAGCCCCCGAAAGAATCCGGGAGCTGATCGATATCGGGGTCGAGTTCAGCAAAAACGATCAGGGGGCCGGACTGTCCCTGGGGCGGGAAGGGGGGCATTCCCACAATCGGATCGTTCATGCCAGGGATCTGACCGGCCGTGCCATTGAAGAGGCTCTGGTAGCGCGCGCCGTGGCCCATAAGAACATCGGGATCTTTGAAAACCATATCGCCGTGGACCTGATTACCCGCTCCACGCGCCTCAAGCGGGGCCTTATCATCACCACCCACGAAGACCGCTGCTACGGTGCCTATGTAATGGAGGAAGCCACTGGCGAAATCCACACCTTCCTATCACGCTCCACCGTCCTGTCCA
>SLPT01000347.1 GCA_007131845.1 Desulfobacteraceae bacterium
AAAAGAATAATAGAATTAAAAACCACTTATTCTCCTACCTATGAAAGGTTGGGATTGGAGTGGAAAAAAGACGGACTTTATATCCCCCTGAGAAAGCTTGATCCGGAAGAATCGCTTGGCCGGATAAATATACCGTCAAGCATTGAAAGAAATAAAATACAACGGTTTTTACAGGAAATTGATCACCATAGCCTCATGAGTCCCGGCCTTCGGCCCGGTGAAAAGCTGCTACCGGCACTGGGAGGCTCTGAAAGGCTGAAGTAGTCGGGATTTTACAACCCGGGATGCAGAAGCGGGAGGTTTTCGAAATGAAAAAAGACGCGGCCATATGCGAAATTTTGACAATATTGTTGTTTTTGATCCTGCCCCTGACAGCTCATGCCGGTGACGATTACGGGGTGTTTTATTTTGCAACCGAGCCCGGCGGGGCGAATCTGTATGTTGACGGCGATCAATACGGAACCACGCCGGATGATCCGGAAAAAAGACATAGCGTGGAACTTGCCCCGGGGCAATACCGCATCGAGGCAAAGCTGCCCGGTAACCAGAGCGGGGACGACCATGCATGGTACGGGCGACGCGATCTTCGTGTATGGGGGGGAGAGCAGGTAAAAATCACTTTGCCCCTCAGGAGACTGGGAAGTCCGGTCGGCAGCTACAAAGATCACGAAGGCCATGTGACCTCGGTGGCATTCTCCCCGGACGGTAAGCGGGTCTTGTCGGCTTCAGGTGAGCGCGTACGCTCCCACTCAAGTGATGAAACGATAAAGTTCTGGACGCTTGCTACCGGCGAGACCATTCACACGCTAACGGATCACGGGGGGCCCGTGTTGTCCGTCGCCTTTGGCCCGGATGGCAGGCTGGCCCTGTCGGGATCATCGGATAACACCCTCAGGCTGTGGGACCTGGAGGCCGGCAGGTCCATTCGCACCTTTGCCGGGCACGACGACGATGTGCGCTCCGTGGCATTCACCCCGGACGGAAAGCATGCCCTGTCCGGATCGGACGACAAAACCATCAGGCTCTGGGACCTGGAAACCGGCAGTGCAACCCGCGTCTTTTACGGCCACAACGAGCGGGTCCGCTCTGTCGCCGTCAGCCCGGACGGAAAACATGCGCTGTCCGGATCATGGGATTTTACCGTCAAACTCTGGGATCTTGATACCGGGGAGATTATCCGCACCCTCACCGGTCACAAATACCAGGTGCACGCCGTGGCATTCAGCCCGGACGCCAAGCGGGCCCTGTCCGGATCCTCTGATAAAACCGTAAAGCTTTGGGATCTGGAAAGCGGCGAAAGCCTTCAAACCCTTAGCGGCCATGATGACTGGGTACGCGCCGTAACATTTTGTCCTGACGGCGAGCGTGCAGTGTCGGGTTCGGACGACAATACCCTTATACTCTGGGATCTTGCCGACGGGGAACCCATACGGCGCTACACCGGTCACGACGGATGGGTGCTCTCCGTGGATATTTCCCCGGACGGAAAACGGGCGCTTTCCGGCTCCCGCGACAATTCAGCGCGGCTTTGGCTTCTCGGGATGCCATAGGGTATTCCGGAATATTCCGGGGACAGTATACTGATTTTTTAGACTTTTACCTTGATCAGCCGTATGGTCACAATCATGAGCCATCGTATCTGCGGGCCGGGGCGCGCGGCCCGGCCAAAGGGGGAATAAAATGAAAATCCTGTTGACAAACGCGGGTTACAGGGTCTAAAAATATTAAAGGATAAAGAAACTCAAAATCAACTCTAATATCATGAATCCATGCAGGCTGCACGCGAACAATTCTTCAACTATCTGGCCCGGAAGAAGCTGAAGTTCACTTCCCAGCGCGCGCTGATCTTCGATGTTTTCTGGACAGCGGAAAATCACGTTTCGCCGGAGGAACTCTACGGCCAGGTCAAGGAAAAAGATCCCTCCATAGGCCAGGCCACGGTGTATCGCACCCTGAAGCTTTTGTCCGATTCCACCATCGCCCGGGAGGTCGACTTCGGCGACGGGGTCACCCGCTACGAGCCACACTTCGGAACAAGCCACCACGACCACCTCATCTGCACCCGTTGCGGAAAAAGCGTGGAAGTAATTGACGAGAAGATTGAAAAGCTACAGGAAAATCTCGCTGCAGAACACGGTTTTACCCTAAGCGGCCACAGCATGTATCTCTACGGGGAGTGCCGGCACTGCAAGGGAAAGGAATGACAGCTTTTTACGAATATATCAGGAAATAGCCGTTTAAAAATATTTTCGAGTCAAAACCGTTTGACTTTTTTTTAAAACAAACTTAATGATATTGAATATCATTATTCGAATCATTATTATCGGTTTTTAATATCAAACCATATTGCACAGGGAGATTGATCAATGGGCTGGATTCCTCCGGTTATCGCCTTCTGGGAAAAGGCAAGCAGCACGTCCAGGCTGTTGACCCGGCTATACGCCTTGCCGTACCGACAGGTCATAGAAAATGAAATACGCATGGGGGAGCTCGGGCCGGATGACATCATTTTAAACATCGGCTGCGGGGCCATTCCGTTTACCGCCATGTATCTGGCCACCCTTGCGGATGCCGCCGTATATGCCGTGGATATCGACCCAAAGGCCGTGGAGATAGCCCGAAAATGCGTCAAAAAAGCCGGTCTGTCGCACAAAATCACAGTGCTGAAACAGGACGGCGCCGCGGCATTTGACCGGCCGTTTACGGCGTCTGTTGTTGCCCTGCAGGCGGCCCCGAAAACCCGGATCCTGGATCGCATGAAACTAAGTTCGGCACCCGGCGCGAAATTCATTTTCAGGCTGGCAAGCGCCCCCTACCGGGACCAGTATGATGCAATCGATGCCGGCTGCCCGGCGGACAGGCTGGTTGCACAGCCCATGCGCACCTTTGATCGCTCGGTTCTCTACCGCAATGCCGCGTGACCGGATTTTTCAAAAGGATCTTATGAAAACCGTCTTCAAAATCGTATTGCCCGGCCTTGGAATAGGATGCATATGCCTGCTGGCCTGGCTTTTCGGCGCGCAGGAAACACTCAGCGCCCTGTCCGGCGTAAGACCCGGAGCGGTGGGTGTGCTGTTCGGCCTTCAACTTGCGACCCTCATGGCCAGCGCATGGATCTGGTACGCCCTGCTGAACCGGGAGGCAAGCATTTCCTACGGGACCGTATTTCTTATCAACCAGGCCGGCGGGCTCGTGGAAAGCCTGACCCCGTCGGTCAAGTTCGGGGGGGAAGCCGCCAAGGCATTTCTCTTCCGGCAGCAAACCTGCCAGAGCTACCAGGACCTGGCAGGTATTCTGCTTTTGCACAAATTTCTGACACTGGCTCCCTTTACGCTTTTGAGTATCATGCTGTTTATACCGGCCCTGGTCTACTTCGACCTGCCCCCGGCCGTCCCCGTCTCGCTCTTTTTGATGGTAGCCGCATGCGTTGTTTTATTCAGGGTTTGCTACAGCGCGGATCCGGGCCGCCGGGCGTCCGATATCCCGGCCTCCAACGATGATCATACAGCGTCGGAAGTCGCCGGTCCAGGTTATAATTTTATCCCCGTTTGCGTGAACAGGCGATTTTTACGCTTCATGGAGCGAGTAAAAGCCTGGACGGCCCGAAGCCTCGCATTTTTGCACCAGGCAAGGCTATCCGCCGCCAGGCTCCTGCCCCCGGAGCGGAGCATCAAAATTCTTGCGGTTTCCCTGGCCATCTGGGCGTTCTATCCGGTCAAGGTCTATCTCGCATGCCATTTTCTGGGCATGGAGGCTCCCCTGCTGGTCATAGCCATGGCAACGCTTTTTGCGTATGTGATCAGCATGATTCCATTGCTGCCCGGCGGACTGGGCACATACGAGGGAACCATGGCCCTGTTTTTCACCATAGGGGGGCTGAGCCCGGCGGAAGGACTGGCTGTTTCGCTGCTCTCGCGACTCGTTACGTTCTGGTTTCCCCTTGTTTTGTCGGCCGCTGCCAGCGTGATCCTTCTTTCCGGCGGGGCGCTTCATTCCAGGTCGGGTCCGGCCGGCCGGACTATCGCTCCCGGGGTAAACGAAACCGCGGAGCCAATCGCAAAATGATCTGCAATACACAAAAGGTGTTACAATGCAT
>SLPT01000330.1 GCA_007131845.1 Desulfobacteraceae bacterium
AAAAAGTCTTTTTTACAGGCAGTGTTAAGTGATTAAGTTTTAAGTTTTAAGTAAAAGCAAGAAGTTATTTTTTTATTGTTTGGCGATTGTACCCGTTTCAGGACTTTTTACGAAGCCGTCAATTACCGGTTTTTCAGAATACCCAGCATCCTGCGCACCGGTTCCGCCGCGCCCCACAGAAGCTGGTCTCCCACAGTGAACACCCCGAGATAGTGATTACCCATGTTAAGCTTGCGGATCCGGCCCACGGGGATTTCGAGGGTGCCTGTCACTGCCGCCGGCGTCAGCGATTTCAGGGAGTCCTCTTTCGTGTTTTGAACGATCCGGACCCATTCGTTGGCGCTTTGTATCAGGTCTTCGATTTCATCCACCGGGATATCTTTTGTCAATTTGATGGTCATGGCCTGGCTGTGGCACCGCATGGCGCCGATGCGGACACAGATGCCATCGATGGGGATCGGAGGCTCTGCCGCCAGGATCTTATTGGTTTCCGCAAACCCTTTCCACTCCTCCTTCGTCTGACCGTTTTCCATTTTGGCATCGATCCAGGGAAGCAGGCTTCCGGCAAGCGGTGCGCCGAACTGTCCGGTTTCAAATGCATCCGATTTCATTGTCTCCAGAACGTTGCGATCAAGGGCAAGAATTCCGGCTGCCGGATCGGAAAGCATCGTTTCGGCGTTATGTCCGATTCCGGCCATTTGGGCAACCAGCTCCCGCATGTTTTTCGCCCCTGAACCGGATGCCGCCTGGTACGTCATGGAAGTCATCCATTCGATATATCCTTTGCGGAAAAGGGCGCCGATGGCCATGAGCATCAGGCTTACCGTGCAGTTTCCGCCGATAAAATCCAGAACCCCCCGCTGCAGGGCTTTGTCGATTACCGGCCGATTGACGGGATCAAGAACGATCACACTGTCGTCATTCATCCGGAGAGCGGATGCGGCGTCGATCCAGTATCCTTTCCAGCCGTTTTTACGGAGCGCCGGATAGACCTTTTTGGTATAATCGCTTCCCTGGCAGGTCAGGATGATGTCCATGCCGGAAAGAAAGTCAATATCCAGGGCGTCCGCCACGGGCGGAACTTCCATGCCGATATCCGGGCCTTTTTCCCCTGCCTGGGACGTTGAAGCAAAAAACGGCTCAATTCCGGAGAAATCGTTTTCCGATATCATCCGCTCCACGAGCACGGATCCGACCATACCCCTGTATCCGATCAATGCGACTTTCTGCATTTATAAACCCCCTCTGGTTGCAAAATTTTAAACACGGCTTTGACAAAAGTCCAATATCTGCGCCTGCGCGCAATTTCTCAGAATTTGCGGCTTACGCCTTGTAGACATACACGTGCGCCAGGTACGCTGCATTCTTTGAAATTGCGCAAGCCTTGATCCTGGACTTTTTTCAAAGCCGTCAGATCAAGTCTTTTACGAGGCTATCAATGTGATCCTTATTATGTCCGGATTATGTCCGGGAAATCCGGTCGGTCATCCGGTCATTTTATTGTAGACGAATGCCCTGTAAATATTATACAAATAGATGTAAGCAGTAATACAGACTGTGCATGATTACATACAGGCATTTCCATCTGCCTGTCAACTCCCGTATAAAAATACAGAACAAACCCATGCCCATTTACGAATACAAGGCTTTTAACGTCAAGGGGAAATCCGTCACCGATATTATCGATGCGGATAGTCCTGCAAGCGCGCGCCAGAAGCTTCGTTCCGCCCGTATCTACCCGGTTTCCATCCGGGAGGTGTACGATACGGCATCCAAAAAGCAAAAACGGCTGAGCGACTTTCTGCGTTCGTTTTCCTCCCGGGTGAGCCCGGCGGAACTGGCCATGATTACAAGACAGCTGGCAACGCTTCTGGGTGCCGGTTTTCCGCTGGTATCGGCGCTCTATACGCTGATCCCCCAATCCCGATCCAGCGCACTGAAACAAGTGCTCTCGCAGATCAGGGATTCCATCGAGGAGGGCTCATCCTTTGCCGGAGCCCTTTCCCAGTATCCGGATATCTTTTCCGATATATACGTCAACATGGTTCAATCCGGAGAGAGCTCCGGGACGCTGGAAATTGTTTTAAACCGGCTGGCGGACATCAGCGAGCGACAACAGGCATTGAGCCATAAGATAAAATCCGCAATGGCCTATCCCATTTTGATGTTCTTCGTTGGAACTGCGATCCTTGTATTCCTTCTGACATACATTGTTCCGACCATTACCGCCATGTTTGAAGACATGGATCAGGTGCTGCCCCTTCCGACGGTTATCCTCATCGCGGTCAGCGAGTATCTGAAAAACTACTGGTGGGTGTTTCTGGGTGCCGCCGTTGTGATATTGATCGCATTCAAACGATTCGTCAAAACCGAAAAAGGTGCTTACTGGTACGATCACATGGTTTTATCCCTCCCGCTTGCCGGGTCCCTTCGTCGGAAACTTGCCGTGGGGCGTTTTACGAGAACCCTTGGATCCCTGCTGGAAAACGGGGTTTCCCTGATGGCGGCTTTGGGGATCGTCAAAAACATCGTCGGAAACCGCCTGTTTACGGATGCCATCGAATCGGCCGCCGCAAACGTGGAAAAAGGGGGAAACCTTTCGGACGCCCTGGGAGAATCCAATCTTTTTCCCAATATCTGCATCCAGATGACCCAGGTGGGTGAGAACAGCGGGGAGTTGGAAACCATGCTCGGGAAAGTGGCGGACATTTACGAAAAGGAAGTCGAAAATACCATTTCCGCGATGACATCCATGCTGGAGCCCCTCATTATCCTCTTCATGGCCGTCATTATCGGGTTCATTGTACTGGCCATAACCCTTCCCATATTCGAGATGAATATGATGGTGGGATAAAGGTGACGGCTTCGTAAAAAGTCCAATATCTGCGTTACGCGCAATTTCTCAGAATTTCACGTACGATAAGTACGCTGCATTCTTCGAAATTGCGCAAGCCTTGATCTTGAACTTTTACAAAGCCGTCGGATCGCGACTTTTTACGAGTCCATCAAAGGTGACTCGCAAGCCTTTAAAACGGAAATCGCATCACAAGCCCGGGGGGATTCTGAGTCGGAGGCGGTGTATTAGCGGATGAAAAGCCCGCCGCAGGATCGGGGCGGCCGCTTCTGAGGTCATCGATGAATTCTTCATAGACCCGGCTGTTATACTTGTGGGCCGCACCCACGGACCCGTAGATGCTGCCGCTGTAAAACCCGGCGCTGGCAATGGCCAAAACGGCGCCTAAAACATTCAGGCCATTGTCAAAGCTCTCCCAGGAGGCGGCAGCACCCCCGGAGACGAGAACAAACGATATCCATGCATCCCGGTTTCTACCGGTATACAGATACCCGCCTCCCGGAACGATGGAAAAGACTGCCGCGGCCGCCGGACGCTTGACGGGAAGTTCCCTTGGTTCCGTTTCCAGCCGTCGGGTGATATCATGCGGCCGGTACCGGTCTTCCCCTTGCTCGCTGATGGCCGAAAACGCCCTGGCGGCGGAAGAGTGATCCCGCCTCTCCAGAAGTATCCATCCTATACCATACAGGGCGCGGTCCCGAATGGCTGCATCGAAATCCCGGGATGCAAGAACGTTTAGCCTGGAAAGCGCCGCTGCATGGTCGTTTCGTCGCCTGTCGCTTTCCGCGGCCATAAAGGCGGCCTCCACAGCAAAGGCGCTCATCGTTTGGCCTTCCCGGACAACACGTTCGAAAAGGGTTGTCGCCCTTCCGTACCGACCCTGCCTGAAGTGCCCCATCCCCGCCTGAAACATCGCCTCTTCGGTTCGCTTGTCATCCGGATAGTGATGGACAAAGCGCAGATATTCCGTAATTGCGGCATCATACTCCCCTGTTTCATACAGATGGTCGGCAAATCCGAACAGCGAATCCTCAGACAGGGGAGCCGTTTCTTCAGCAAAACCAGGGCTGAATAAAACAGTGGCTGCCAAAATAGCGGCAGCAGGGATTGCGCGGTTTGCACAGAGCGTACTTATTATAAAGCCGATGATTTTCCGGAAGTATAAAATCAAACTATTTGTATTCCTGGTTGATTGGTCATGTCTGACGACTTCGTAAAAAGTCCAATATCTGCG
>SLPT01000352.1 GCA_007131845.1 Desulfobacteraceae bacterium
ACTCTGGATGGCGATGACCCGTTTGCGATCGATCATGACTCCTTGCTCTATGATTTCGTGATTCCCAATGAAGACGGATATGACACGGAAGCCGGGGCGGTGTATTTTATCGCTGATCGGCTTGCGGATTACTCGGATGATGAATATGCAAAAACCCCGAACCAGAAAGCCGTGGCCCGGGCCCTTGAATCGGCCAGGAGGAACGGGCAACTGAAAAACCTGACGCCGGCGTATGAGCAGCTGCTGAGCGATATCCTCCATGAAGACGTCTCCGCCTCGGAGATGGAAGCGGCCCTGGAGCAGCTCAACCCCGAGCCCTATCAGGCCGGGTTTCGCATGACCTCCGGCCAGGCGCACAGCATGGCCCGGCAAACCATGCAAAGCGCCCGTCACAGCCGCCTGAAAATGGCGACAGGCACCGGCGAAAACCTGGGTGCCATGCTGAATTCCTCCTTTTCGATTCCCGGCTTCGACCCCGGGGCTTTGGGGCGCGCGCTGGATGCGTGGGCCGGATTTTCCCCGGAGTCCGATTCAAGGAGGCGTGCCCGGATCGTCCATGACGAAATGGGCGTCAGCGCAGCGGATTCCCCGTGGCGCGGGTTTTACGGCGCCTACGGTCAACTCGGCGAAATCGACGCAGGCACCGCGCGATCCGGCTACGATTTCCGGTCCGGCGGCCTGATCATCGGGGCGGAGCGCAGCGTGGGGGACAGCCTGGTTGCCGGGGCAAGCATCGGCTACGGCACCGGTTCGGCCGATTTTGACCAAAACGACGGCGAGCTGGAAATGAAAAGCCTCCGTATCGGTCCCCATGTCACCTGGGTTGGAAGGAACCTCGAAGTCGATGTTGCCGCATCGGCCGGCGTGCATTTCAACCGGCAGGAGCGGCAGATTACGAGTCCCGTGAACGCCAATCCCTCATCGCGCTTTAAGTCCTACGACGGATCGGTTTTTACCGAAACCCGCTACCGGATGAACTTCGCAAGAACCTGGGATATCATCCCCGCCGCATCTCTCCATTATTCCTGGCAGTACCGGGAGAATCACACCGAGCGGGGTGCTGGCGACGCAGCCCTTCGCTTTGACAGCGCAACCGACGATTCCCTGCGCTCCCGGCTCGGGTTTTCGGTTCTAAGACCGTTTTCAGGCCAGCGGTTCGTGGTGGTTCCGGAAGCTTTTGCCGGGTGGGGATATGAGTTTTTAGACGAGGATCTCGACGTACGGGCCTCCTTTTCCAATGCCCCGGGGTCCGGTTTCCGGGTGACCGGCGAAGGCCCGGGCCGCCACGGCGTCATTTACGGTGCCGGGCTCAGCGCGCTCTTCGGAGAATACAACGTAGCATTTGCCCGCTATGAACGCGAAGATCTGGAAGAAGGCAGCGTGGATACCTTTTCCCTCGGCGTGAAATGGAATTTTTAAAAAGAGGATCTCCGGTTTCATCGAAATCGAAATCGGGATCGAAATCGATTTTTTCATTCAACTGCCCGTGCTTTTTTAGCGGAAAAGATTGACGCGCGGTTCCAAATGAGATATGAGTGTCAGTTAACAACGTTTATATTGCAAACGTTATGTTATAAGCAGTTCTTTTCGTTTTATTATCCCGAATAATTCCGTATGATTTCAAGAACGCGTTTTCCGACAGCCGCATCCGTTTTTGCAGGATTTCCATATAACAGGACCCCCATCGATTGATAAAACAGCGCCCGAACGAAAACCAGGAGTTTTCGTCAAGGTCAAGGACAGCGATAAGTTTAACCGCAGGAATACCGGGCGCATTGAGGGTTAAAATTTGAGTCGAACGCAGCGATTGGCAAAAAAGACGCTTCTCGTTCGGGCATTAAAATAAGACAGAGGCTACACCATGAAACGAGTACTCGCCGTTGCGATTTGTGGTCTTTTCATCCCGGCAGCCGCATCCGGTATGGAGCGCATGACTGAAACGGAGCTTGCCGCTATTGAAGCCCGGGCGGGCGGGCCATCTGAAATGCTTGCGGCGGAGTCCGCAGGAGGTTCCACAAGAGATGCAGTCCGCATGCATGACAGAACACCGCGCAATCCGTCAGCCCCGGCCGGACCTTCCGCTTCCGGTGTCAGCCGGACCGGCAGCGGCATCGCCATCATGATCAACGACGTGGTAATTTACACGAACAACGCCGGCCGGGAAATCTGGTACCAGACCGGATCCGCCGCGCTCGGCCTCGTCTGGCAGGATGGATCCGGACGGGCAACCCACGTCAATGCAATTACGGATGCGGATCGTTTCTGATCGCATCAAATTTTTCCAGGCAAAAGAGAAATCCGGCCCCTGAAATCGGAAAGCGTCATTTCCGGTTTCTGATTTTCTCTGCCGGCGGCGGGCCGCGCGTCGGCAGGCAATACTTCGGAAAGGTTGCAATGGAAGATTCCATCACCAAGGCCCATGAGGAGATCAACCGGCTGGCCACCAACAGCCGGCTGCTGTTTGATCTGCTGCCGGACATGCTGTTTATCATCAAGGAAGACGGCGTGATCGAGCGCATGAACAAGGCCGCTCTGACGCGTTTTGGCAGCCGCGAAGGCCAGTGCTGCCACGAGGTGATTTTCGGGGATAAAGATCCCTGCGAGCCCTCCCGGTGTCCCTTTCGCAAAAACGGCGGTGCAAAACCCTATGGTAAGGTTTTTGAAAAAAAGATCAGCGAGGACCTGTACGCGGAATACAGCTACGTCCCGTTTGAAGGTTATTCCCGGGACAACCTCGCCCTGCTGGTTTTGCGGGACATCACCCAGAAAAAGCGTCAGGAACTAGAACTCAGGCAATACAACGAAAACATCGAGCAGGTCCTGAAGGAAAAAATCGAGGTCATCCGCAACAGCGAAAGCGAGCGCGAGCAACTTTTCAACGAGATCAACCACCTCAAGCTGGAGGTGCGGCAGACGGCTGCGGATGACGAAAAGATGCTGGGCGAAAGCGCCCCCATGAAGGCCCTCCGGGAAAAGGTCTACCGGGTGGCCGCCTCCAACGCCACCATCCTGATCACGGGCGAATCCGGAACCGGCAAGGAGCTGGTCGCGGACATGATTCATCGTAACAGCAACCGCGTGGGAAAGCCATATCTTAAGTTCAATTGCGCGGCCGTGAATGAAAACCTCCTGGAAAGCGACCTGTTCGGCTATGAAAAAGGGGCTTTCACCGGCGCCAAAACGACCCGGAAAGGCAAGTTCGAAGAGGCCGACGGCGGAACCATCTTTCTCGACGAGATCGGCAATATCAGCCCCAAGATGCAGTCCGGCCTGCTGCGCGTTTTGCAGGAGGGTGAAATCGTTCGGGTGGGGGCGACCCATCCCATATCGGTTGATGTCCGGGTCATTGCCGCCACCAATACGGATCTTGATAAGGCCGTGGAAAGGGGTGAATTCCGGGAGGACCTGTACTACCGCCTCAATGTCATCAATCTCTGGCAGGTTCCGCTTCGGGAGCGAAAAGAGGATATCCCGCTTCTGGCCACCAACTTCCTGGTGAAGTACCGCGAGCGGTTCGGAAAGGATGTCACCTTTCTGCCCAACACGGTGGTCAATGCGCTTCTGGCCTATTACTGGCCCGGAAACGTCCGGGAGCTGGAGAACACCATCCAGCGGGCCGTGCTGCTTTCCAGCAACGGGATGATCACGCCGGAGGATCTGGGCATTTTTCCCGGGGGAAAAACGGAGCACTCCGGCGGCCGATCCACGGATATAGGAGCGTACAGGGATTTGCCCTTAAAGGAGAGCCTGTCAAAAATCGAGGCTGAGCTGATCGAGACGGCGCTCCGGGAGAATACCGGGACGCTTGAAAACGTGTGCGAGCGCCTGGGCGTCGGCCGCACGACTCTGTATGAAAAGATGAAGCGGCACGGGATCAGCGCAGAGGATATGAAAAATGGTTCAGGGGGTAAGGATTAGGACGGGAACGGCCTTACGTTCTTTTCCGATAAAATTGACGGCTTTGTAAAAAGTCCAATATCTGCGTTACGCGCGATTTCTCAGAATTTCACGTACGCCAGGTACGCTGCATTCTTCGAAATCGCGCAAGCCTTGATCTTGAACTTTTTACAAAGCCGTCGGATCG
>SLPT01000093.1 GCA_007131845.1 Desulfobacteraceae bacterium
GTCGAAGATATTCACCGGGCATGAGGTTTCTGTCGGGGGGCGTTTCACCCGCATTCAGGCGGCAGGGCGCCACGGAGATGTCCAGGGATCCCGAGGCTTGGTCCTCCATGGCATGCAGTGCATTGGTGCACAGGTTCATGAGCACCTGGTTCAGCTGCGACAGGTCGATGGACACCCGGTTTGTGGGTTCGCTGATATTCACATTGATAGCGATCGTGCTGGGAAATGTGTTGTGAAGCAGCTTGGCGGTTTCCTTGACCACCGGCTCGATGTAGACGGGTTCGGTGAACTGCCCGGAACTCTGGCGGCTGAACGAAAGGATTTGCCGGACCATCGATTTGGCCCGGCCTGCGGCCTTCAACACCTTGTTGAGGTTGTCCCGAAGGGGGCTGTCTTGTGGCAGGTCTTCTATGGTCATTTCGGTGTAGCCGATGATGGGGAAAAGAATGTTGTTGAAATCATGGGCGATGCCCCCCGCGAGGGTGCCGATCGACTCGAGTTTCTGGGACTGGTGGAGCTGGGCTTCGAGTTCCCTTCTGCGCTTTTCCCCTTCCTTGCGTTCCGTAAGGTCGCGTATAATGCCCAGAAAGCCGATGGGTTCGTTGTGCTGGTCTTTGTGAAGGGAAACGGACGTCTCTACGTGGCAGATCGTTTTATCCTTGCGGAGCAGGCGCCAGTCAAAGGCCTTGACCGGATTGCCGGTGTTGTAAACGTAATTGAAGGTTTGAAAGATGGTCTTCCGGTCGTTGTCATCGACAAATTCCCTGTAGTTCTTCCCTTTGAGCTCCGATTCTTCAAACCCCAGCATCCGCAGAATGGAATGGTTATAAAATACGATGTTGCCGGTCAGATCCACCTCGTAGTAGGCATCTTCAATGGAGTCGAGAATGGTCCGGTATTTCTGCTCGCTTTTTTTCAGTTCGCTCCGGGTATTTTGCTGTTCCGTGATGTTCCGGGCGATCCCGCGAACGCCGGTCGGCCGGCCGAGGTTGTCTGTTACGAGGCTGTTGTTGTATTCCAGGATCATCTCTTGTCCGCCGGGAATCCGTATATGCATGTATCCGCGGTCGGTTCCATTTTTTTTGATCCTCTGGAGGTAGAGGTCGCATTCCGCCCTGAAGGGCTCCGGTACCAGATCCCGGATGTTGAGGTTTCTGATTTGCTCTTCCGTGAAACCGGCTTCCGTAAGTTCTTTGGAATGGATGTTTTTCAGATTGCCTTCAAGGTCGTGGAAAACAAAGAAGTCGTTTGAGGCTTCAAGGATTTCCCTGAGCTGCTGCTCGTTTCGGACGGCTTTTTCAAGGATCATGAAGTGCCGTTGTTTTTCTTCGGAAAGCTGGCGGCTTTTTTCGCGCAGGCGCCGCACCAGCAGTACAATAGCCCCGAACATTGAAAAAATGACAATTCCGGCAGCCGACATCCATCCCCACAGGATCATGCCATGCCCGGCGGAGGAAGCGGGTCCGCCCGGTGATGCGGCCAGGGACAGGGCGGGTGCGAAAAGATTCCCCCAAAGTACTCCAAGCAAAAGGAAGCCGCCGTGCGGGCAGTATTGCCGACGCCTGGCAGGCCTTCGGATCCTTTTTGTTGATTGACGCATGGATCGACCAGTGGACTGAACGGTTAGCGGGTCGGGTTGGCCGGGAACATCCCCCCCCGGAGCGTGATCCAGGGGGCGTTGCTGAGGAGGCAACCCACACAGCGTTCGGAACTATGAACATACCATGCATTTTTCACGAAAGAAAACCATTTGTTTAACCTTTGTGCAATCCCTGTTATAAATAAGTCCACGGATCGGCAAGCGGGGTGTGTTTGTATTCGGATCGCGACTTTTACGAGTGAATCATCTTTTTAAGAAGTGCCCGAACGAAAACCGGAATTTTTCGTCAAGGTCAAACACGGCGAGAATGATTTTGAAGATTAAAATTTGAGCCGGACGCAGAGATTGGCGAAAAAGACGGTTTCCGTTCATGTGCTAAGTAATTGGTTTTACGAATAGAATGGCAGCGGAGATCCTTCGCGGCCGGGAGCCGACTTGAAGAACGGCCGTTTTAAAACATATGACACAATACAGAAATAAAGAGCAAACGGTTGAGACCATTGAATCGCTGTTTCCCCGGGCCCTGCACCGGGACCGGCACATGGTCCGCCGCGAACTGACGGGGCTGCTGAAGAAAAACCGGTCCGGCGCGATCCCTGCGGGCATGCAGAAACGCTTTGACGCCATGATTAAAAAACTTTCGCACTCCGCGACCGTAAAGGAGAAACGGGTGCGTTGCCTTCCGGAACGACTGAGCTTTCCGGATCTGCCCATCACAGCGGAAAAGGACCGGATCATCCGGCTTGTCCGGGATAATCAGGTGGTGATTGTCTCCGGTGAAACCGGGTCCGGGAAGACCACGCAGCTGCCGAAATTCTGCATCGAGGCCGGCCGCGGCAGGGAAGGCCGTATTGCCTGCACCCAGCCCCGGCGCATTGCGGCCGTGAGCGTGGCGGAGCGGATTGCCTGGGAGATGGGCGGGGATGTGGGCGGCAGCGTCGGCTACAGGATACGGTTTTCCGACCGGGTCGGCGATGAAACAGTCGTCAAGATGATGACCGACGGGATGCTGCTTTCCGAAACCCAGACGGATAAGTTTTTAAACGAATACGACACCATCATCGTGGACGAGGCCCACGAAAGAAGCCTCAACATTGATTTCCTCCTGGGAATCCTCCGGCGAATCGTGCAAAAACGCCCGGATATGCGGCTTATCATCACGTCCGCCACCATCGATACGGAAAAATTTTCAAAGGCGTTTTTCGATGCCCCCGTGGTCGAGGTTTCCGGCAGAACCTATCCCGTCGAGGTCCGCTACATGCCTCCGGAGGGATTTTCCGAAAACGGCGGAGACTACTCCTACGTCGAGCATGCGGCAGCAGCCGTGGACCGGCTCGTCCGGGAGTCGCCCTTCGGCGATCTCCTCGTGTTCATGCCCACCGAGCAGGATATCCGGGAGACCTGCGAGATCCTGGAGGGGCGGCGCTATATGGGGGCCGTGATTCTCCCCCTCTATGCCCGGCTTTCCGCACCGGAGCAGGCGCGGGTTTTCCGTCCCGCGGGCGGCCGCAAGATCATTGTTGCCACCAATATCGCGGAAACATCCATTACCATTCCCGATATCAAATATGTGGTTGACACCGGCCTGGCACGCATTTCCTCCTATGTTCCCGCAACCCGGACCACGGCCCTGCCGGTCTCTCCCGTATCGAAAAGCAGCGCGGACCAGCGCAAGGGCCGCTGTGGACGGGTTCAAAACGGCGTGTGCATCCGGCTTTTTTCCGAAGAGGATTATCTTTCCCGTCCTCTGTACACCTCCCCGGAAATCCTTCGGGCCAACCTGGCCGAGGTTATCCTGCGGATGATCGCGCTGGATCTGGGGGATGTGGCGCGTTTCGAGTTCGTCGATCCGCCGCCGCCGAAACAGATCAGAGACGGCTTCAACATCCTGTTCGAACTGGGCGCCATTGAAAAACCCCGGGCAAAACAAAAAAAAGGCGCAAAGTACCGGCTCACGGAAAAGGGGCGCATGATGGCGAAGATGCCGCTCGATCCGCGTTTGTCCCGGATGCTGCTGGAGGCCCGGGAAAACGGCGTGCTCGCTCCCGTGTGCGCCATCGTCGCAGCCCTGACCATCGCCGATCCCCGGCAGCGCCCGGAGGGCGACGAGAACAAGGCGTCCGCCGCGCAGGCCGTCTTCGTCGATCCTTCATCGGACTTCATTACCCTGTACAACATCTGGCGTGAGCTGACCGGCAAAGACGCTTCCGGTCCGGGCCGGCCGCAGGTCCGGGCCCGGCATCTGAAGCAGTTTTCATCCGGGCATTACCTGTCATTCAGGCGTCTTAGGGAATGGATCGATGTCTACGAACAGGTGACATCCATCCTTGCGGAATCGGGTATTCCCGTTAATGGTGACGTGCAACCCGTTACGGAAGGTAAATCCCCGGAGAAGGCAGACGGCGGATTTTCCCGGCTCTACACGGCCATTCACAAGTCGATCCTCAGCGGTTTTCTGGCCAATATCGCCTGTAAGAAGGAA
>SLPT01000151.1 GCA_007131845.1 Desulfobacteraceae bacterium
GATTCCGGCAGCACTGGTTGAAGCACGACACCTCCGGATGGCAGGCGAAGGAAAACGACTCCCCCGGGGCCAGGAGTTTTCCCGGAACCTCCGCCGGATTTTGGGTCTCTACGTATTTCATGGCGTATACTCCGATACGGATGAAAGCATGTCGGCAACCGTCATTTTCACTTTCCGGGAGATCCCGGCCGATTCCTTGAAACCACGCTCCAGGTCGGCCATGGCGGAATAAAATGGGGTTCGGTCAAAAGGATGATAAACGCCCTTGCCGCACCGGGCCTCGAACGCAGCGCACCCTGAACCGAAGGTTTTGGCCCGGCCGGGCGGGGCAAGTTCGTGGGGAATGCCGTGAAGCCGGCAGATCATGGGCCGGCTGGCATACACAAGACACAGCCCGTTTTCATTGAGCGGGCACATACGGGAAAACGAGCCGTTTACGGCAAGAACCCGCTTCATTTCCCGGCTGTACGCCAACGCCCGATCCATGGACTCAGAGCGCCGGTCGCGGGGAAGGTCCATGAAATCCCGAAGCAGATAGGCGTATTCTATGGCGGTGTGATGGTAAAACCGCGTCAGGCAGCAATTGTCATCGCACCCCGTGCAGGAAAACCCGTAAAGTCTCGCCACCTCGTCGTAGGCACTGTCCATTTCCCCGTAAATCGCCGCCAGCCGGTCAAAAAAGCCGCCTTTTTCCGCCGCTTCACAAAGATGCCGGTATTCCCGGATGATAATAGCGTCCCCGGTCATGGCTGCTCCTTTGGCGCGAGTCGAATCATACCAGCGGCGTCGGGATAAATATTTCGTTGTAGAGATTGAGCAGGTAGCGATCCGTCATGGACGCGATATAGTCGCAAATGATCCTTTCCTCCGGGGCGTCATTGTAATAGGCGGCCACCATTTCCAGACCGGCGAGCTTTTGACGGAGCTGATCCGGATGATTGGAAAAATGGGTAAATATCTCCGAGATGATCTTTTTGGACTTGATGAACTCCCCGTGAACCTTTTCCGAGCGGTAAACCCTTTCATAGAGAAAGAGCCGAAGATCCGACATAGCGGAAAAAATCGGCTCTGAAAAAGAAAGTGCGAGGATTCCGTCTTCAACCCGGCTGGAATAGATCAGATCCCGGATCATGGCAGTAGAACGCTGGGCGTGGGATTTTCCGAGTGTCTTCACGCAGGACGCCGGAATCTGGTCCGCGGAGATCACACCCGAGCGGACGGCGTCGTCCAGGTCATGGTTGAGATAGGCGATAATGTCCGCGAACCGGACGATACGCCCCTCCACGGTAGCGGCCATGTCCCCGGGGTCTGCCGGTATGATATCGCCGAATCCCTTGGAATGCTTGAGGATGCCGTCCCGAACCTCCCACGACAGATTAAGCCCCCGGCCATTTCTCTCCAAAACGTCCACCACCCGGAGGCTCTGGTCCGAATGGCGGAAATCCGGTGAATAAATCTCCTTGAGCGCGGTCTCGCCGCTGTGGCCGAAGGGGGTATGCCCCAAATCATGGCCCAGTGCAACGGCTTCGGCCAAATCCTCGTTCAGGCGCAGCGCCCGGCTGATCGTCCGGGCCACTTCGGCCACCTCCAGGGTATGGGTCAGCCGGGTCCGGTAGTGATCCCCCAGGGGGGAAAGAAACACCTGGGTTTTGTGCTTCAGCCGCCGGAAGGCATTGGAAAACACAATGCGGTCCCTGTCCTGCTGGAACAGGGTTCTCACCGGACAAGGATCTTCCTTTCTTTCTCTTCCCCTGCTGGCGGAAGACAGCGTCCCAAAGGAAGAGATGAAAGATTCCTCCCGCTTTTCAAAATCCTCTCGAATGCTGCTCATGATGACAACCGGTTGTCCGTAATCCTCCGAATTTTATTGCCTGCCTTTCCGCTTCCGCACCATAACAAACATTGACGGCTTCGTAAAAAGTCCAATATCTGCGTTACGCGCGATTTCTCAGAATTTCACGTACAACAAGTACGCTGCATTCTTCGAAATCGCGCAAGCCTTGATCTTGAACTTTTTACAAAGCCGTCGGATCACGACTTTTTACGAGTGCATCAACATTGGGCGGCCCTCCGAAAATCCAAAACATATAAAAAACCATATCCGATCCGGTTTGTAAAGCGCCAAAGCATATCCGTGAAAGGATATTCCGGAGAAACAGAGCCACAAACGGATCAACGAAAAAGATTCATGTTCGGCCGTGCGTTTCTCTCGGGATACGCGTCAAAAAACCGGCCGATCACGTCGCGCGCGGCGCCCATATCGCCAGCCCGGCGAATATCGGCTGAAAACCGGTGTCCGAACCGGAAGCCCGCCGAGAAAAAAAGCGCCCACTTTCTGAAGCGACGCAGGGCGGTGACCGGTTCAAAATGCTGCTCCAGAAGCGCCATGAACCGCTCCGCGGTAAAGCGGTACAGCGCATTATCCTCAACCAGGCCGCATGTCATGCGGGCCGGCATCCAGGGATTGGCCAGTGCGATCCGGCCGATTGCCACGCCGTCGCAGCCGGTGGTTTTGACCATGCGCTCGAGATCGTTTTCGTCGAAAATATCGCCGTTGCCGAATACCGGGATTGTAACCGCATCTTTGACCCGGCCGATATACTCCAGGCGCGGCGGCCGGGTGCGCCGGTCCGGGGCCACCCGTGGATGGAAAACCAGCGCGTCCGCCCCGGCGTCCTCGAATCGCCGGCCCATTTCCGCGGCAAACCCGGCATCGTCGCTCCAGCCGGTACGGTACTTCACCGTTACGGGGATTGAAACCGCGCTGCGAATCGCTTCGACCACGGATATCGCTGCGCCGGGCGTCTTCAGAAGCGCGGCACCCGATCCCCGCTTGCACACCGCCGCCACGGAACAGCCGAAGTTGATGTCGACCCCGAAAAATCCGCTGTTTTCGATCCGCCTGGCCGCGGCGGCCATGATATCCGGATCAGACCCGAAAATCTGGCAGGACAGCCGGTCCAGCTCCTCCAGGCGCCACCGGAAAACCAGCGAATGGTTCGGGTTTTCACTGGGAAGGGCCTTTGCGCTGCACATTTCCGTAAAACAAAGCCCGTAGCCGCCGAAATACTCAAGAAGCTGCCGGAATGCGACATGGGTATAACCGGCCATGGGACAGACGATCAGCCGTCCGGATATGGACCGGTTTCCGATTTTTAAAGGCGTGTTCAAAAACCGCCGGATTTCAGGTGATATTGCCATGGTTTACCATTATGTTCGTGAAAAATTCGGCATGAGATGATATATATATCAGTTTACTGCACCCGTAAACACGGTTATTCATTTGGGGGGCTTTCAGCCTTTATGGATCCGGTCTGCACGAACCGTTCAATCAACCGTTCAATCAATCGGATCAACTCATCGGGCGTGCGGTCCGGCCCGGGACGACCGGAGCCGGTTGCGCAGAAAACAATAACAACACGATACCGATACCGGAGCCGACTCGGCGGCATCGGGGAAACAATCCAAACCGGAGGAAACTATGAGCGGATACGAATTTTACCAGGTGGAAAAAAAGCCGCCCATCGCGTGGGTATATCTGAACCGGCCGGAGAAGAAAAACGCCATGAATCCGCCGGCGTGGAAGGAAAGCATTCCCATATTCGAGGATCTCGATGCCGACAAATCGATTCGCGCGGTGGTGATCAGCGGGAAAGGCCCCTGCTTTTCCGCGGGGATCGATCTCATGGGCATGGCCGGCGAACTGCCGGAACTCATGGACGGCGAGCAGAAAGGGGGCGTGAAATGGCGGCTTCTCAAGAGAATCTACGCGCTCCAGGACGCCATCAGCTGCATCGAGTGGTGCAGAAAACCCGTCATCGCAGCCATTCATGGCCACTGCATCGGCGCGGGCCTCGATATGGCCAGCGCATGCGATTTCCGCATCTGCACCAAGGACGCGGTCTTTTCCCTCCGTGAAGCCGCCGTGGGGTTCGTGGCGGACGTGGGCGTTCTCCAGCGAATACCCCGCATCGTGGGACAGGGATATGCCCGGGAACTGGCCTACACTGCGAAGAATTTCGACGCCCGAAGCGCCCGGCAGATGCTTCTGGTCAATGATATCTACGACGGATACGATGCGC
>SLPT01000317.1 GCA_007131845.1 Desulfobacteraceae bacterium
AGCCTGCTGGAAAACGCGGAAACGGTTTTGAAACGCCTTGAACTGCCGTACCGAACGGTGTTACTCTGCACGGGCGACATGGGCTTTGCATCGGCGAAAACCTACGATATCGAGGTCTGGATGCCATCCCAGAACCGCTTTCGGGAAATATCGTCATGCAGTAATTTCGAGTCCTTTCAGGCCCGGCGGGCGAAGATCCGGTTTAAGCGAAAAGGGGAAAAGGGCACCCGGCTTGTCCACACCCTCAATGGATCGGGCCTGGCCGTTGGCCGGACGCTTGCGGCGATTTTGGAAAACTGCCAGCAGGCCGACGGATCCGTTGTCATTCCACGGGCGCTTCGGCCCTACATGGGAGGCATTGAAACCATCAGTCCTTCAGGCATTAAATAATCGACTATCTGCGCCCCGGAAAAATACGTCCGGGGCGATATGCACAAACCCGACACCTTTCTTTCCGGAAAATAGATCCTGTGAGACCTGAAGATTTTCCAGCAGACATACAACCTTACTTGATTCCCGAACCCTCGGGGCGCCTGGTATACCGTTGCCTTCACTGCGCCGGGGAACACGGAATTGAAAAACTGCTCTACATCTGCCCCGACTGCGGCTCTGTTTTGCTTCTTGTCGATGCACAGTTCGACCGGCTCAAAGACATTCCGGGATCCACCTGGCAAAAGATCTTTGATTACCGCCGGATGCTGAATCTCCCGGCGTTAAACGGGATATACCGCTATCATGAATTTATCGGCCCGTCCATCCCCCTGGATTCGGTCGTATGGTTGGGCGAGGGGCATACCCCCATCGTGGAGGCCAGCGCCTACCTCCAGGGTCGCGCCGGCGCCCGGTTCTTTTTCAAAAACGACGGCCAGAACCCCAGTGCGTCCTTCAAGGATCGGGGTATGGCCAGTGCGCTGAGCTATATCAACTACCTGCTCGCCTACGGATATGTGGATGAAATCCTTGCCATTTGCGCATCGACCGGGGATACATCCGCGGCTGCGGCGCTGTATGCATCCTACCTGCATCCCCGGGTAAAGTCCGCCGTGCTTCTGCCGCACCGGAAGGTAACCCCCCAGCAGTTATCCCAGCCGTTGGGCAGCGGGGCCATGGTATTTGAAATTCCGGGGGTTTTTGACGACTGCATGAAGGTGGTGGAGCAGCTTTCGGAAAATTACAACGTGGGCCTTTTGAATTCCAAAAACGCCTGGCGCATTCTCGGGCAGGAGTCGTATTCCTACGAAGTGGCCCAGTTTTTCGAATACGATATGAAAAACCGGGTCATCATGGTGCCGGTGGGCAATGCAGGCAATATTACGGCCCTGATGAGCGGTTTTCTGAAATTTTATGAAACGGGTATTATCGATGATTTGCCCATGATCATCGGCGTCCAGTCGGTACATGCCAATCCGGTGTACCGGTATTACCTGGAGAAGCATCCGGAAAAACGCCGGTTCGAGCCGGTTCATGTTTCACCTTCCGTGGCCCAGGCAGCCATGATCGGAAACCCCGTATCCATGCCGCGGGTGATCCGTCTGGCCGATCAGTATGATCGGCTGGCCGGGGAGCGGAAGGTTTTCGTTGTGGAGGTGAGCGAACAGGAAATCATGGACTGGCATCTCGTGGCCAATCGCCACGGCCATGTCTCGTGCACCCACGGCGGAGAATGTCTTGCCGGCATGGTTGCGGCCGTGCGCCAGGGGCTTGTCGATGACTCCCACAGCGTGGTCCTCGACTCCACGGCCCATGCCCTCAAGTTCTCCAATTTCCAGGAAATGTATTTTGAAAACCGGTTTCCCGCAGAATACGAAGTCTCTCCGAAGCCGGAGTTGATCAACGCCCCGGTACTGGTACACCCGGCAGACCTCGACGCCGTTCCCGAATCGGGAAAGCCCCTGGCCGGTGAATCCCTGGATCGTTTTGTCTCCCGTGTTTCAGACGAGATCGCCAACCGACTCGATTTAAAGAAGGTCTGAGCTTCAATGGAAAGGAGTCGTTTCCTTGCCATCCACTTCCGGGCATCAGCCGGTATATTTCTGCTTTTGCTGGCATTTGCCTGGGATGCGGGTGCGGCCTTTTTCGAAAAGGAATACGTGGTCAGGACGGTCCAGGGAGAAGAAATATTGTGCGATCCGTACGTGGTTCAGCCCGATGACTGGGTTTTGCGCCTTTTGCGGCAGCGCGGCGAAATCGCGCACGAGGATTTTCCCCGTTTTCTTGAGCTTTTCAAGCGCCTCAACCCGGATGTCGAGGATATCGATACCCTGTATCCGAACCAAAAGGTTCTGATCCCCTTGCGCACGCTTCCTCCGGGTTTCCTGGAAGGCCAGGAGACGGGCGTCGTCACAATCCCCGTTATCACCATATCCAGGCTTCCTGAAATTATCGCCAGCCATTCCACGCGCTACCGGGTTCGTCACGGGGACTGGGTGTCGGAGCTCATTTCCCGGCGCTTCGGTCCGGTGGGAAGCGAGTCCTATGAACGCGGGGTGGAGCTTTTCAGAAAAATCAATCCCGAGATCGATAATATCGACTTCATCCTTGCCGGCCAGATGATCCGGCTGCCGGAGGCGGATATCGAGGATACGCCTTTATATGCACAGATGTTTGATGAATCCGATGAACCCGATGAAATGATCGATCTGACCAGTGTCGATCCGCCCCTTGCCGGTGCTGCGGATGCGGGAATGGATTCCGAACCGGCCGCCGAAAAATACAGCCCCGCACCGGACCGGAGGACCGGAACAGAGCAAGCGGCACCAGATCGTGCCGCGGGGCGGGCAATGCGTAGCACGCTTCCCCTGGCGGACCGGATGCGGGGTTTTGCCGATTTGTCCATATTCCACAAGGCCGCGATTATCCTGGATGCAAACGTCATTAACAGCGGGGAGTATTATTTCCCCCGCTCCGGGCGTTCCGATTTCAGGCTGGTTTTGTCCGAAACACCGCTGATGGTCTTCCGGGACGGTACCACCATCCTGTTTACGAAGCGGGAATGGCTTTCCGTGGAAAACCAGCACGTCGTCGAACTCTACTGGCCGGATATTCATATTGTATTTTTCGAAGCGGATACCCGGCTCGAAACCCTGATTACGACCGCTATCCAGGTAATCGATTCCAAAGGGTTCGAGCGTCACGTCGATTTCCGGCGCGACGGTATCACCGTGGCGCTCCGGGGGCAGTATATCTACGAATCGCCGGGCCGGTTCGAGACCGTCTGCCTCAATATCATCGAAAACCCGGAAATGCGGGTTCCGTCGGCCATTCGGGACTATCTGGCGCGGGCAGGCTTTGCGGTGCGGGACTGGGTCGAGGGGGGCAACATGTCCGGATGGGCGGCGGATATGGAAGCCAGTAACTACCGAATCCCCGAGGTTGAGCAGATCCCGGCGCACCCGCCCGCCCGTTTTGTCGAAAGGGTGGTGCGGGAAATGGGCCACCGGTACCAGGAGGATGTGGAGGTCTCATTTCCTTACGCGGGTTTTCAGGTCAATGCGAGTGCCGACATGCTGGGCCTGGATAACGGCAAAGAGGTGTTGATCGACTACGGAAGCCTGGGGGGCGATGCCGTGCAGGCCATCGAAAAAACGGGGATGCGGGTGGTTCAACTCGACGGTTCGGGCGATTTGAAGCAGATTGTCGGTCGGCTGGCCGAGCTGCTGTCCGTCGATGTCAATGCCGATCCAATTTTCTGGACATCGAAACGGCCTCGACTGTATAATCCATCCATCCAGATCCCCGGGTTTCTGATTTCTCCCCGGCCGGATTCGGCGCAGCGGGAGCAGCGCCAGCGGCAGCGGGAAATTGCGCAACATGAGGAAATCGCAAGGCAGTGGGGGACGATCCGGCGGGTGGAAACGGAGGAAGAAGAAACACGTCGCGAGGAAGATAAGGCGGCTTTCCGGGATCGAGAAAAGCTTCCGGAACTGCTCGTTTCCATGGTTCCCCTGCCGGATGCAATCGCCGCCTATCTTGCTGAGTCCGGCATACGCCTGATCGAGATCGCGAGCCCGCCGGGACGATGAAATGCCCCGTCAATGTACTGATTATATGGACATCAGCGGATATTTCAACAGCATTCACA
>SLPT01000134.1 GCA_007131845.1 Desulfobacteraceae bacterium
CGCATCATCGACGGCAAAGACGCGGTCACCTTTCTGCGGCGGATCAAGGAGTTCGTGGAAAACCCGGAACGCATCCTCATGGAGATATGACATGAATGATACGACGCAATACGACCTGCTGATCATCGGCGCGGGCCCCGGCGGATACGTGGCCGCGGCCCGCGCCGCGCAGCTTGGTATGAAAACGGCCATCATCGATAAAAACGAGCGGCTGGGCGGGGTCTGCCTCAACATCGGATGCATTCCCTCCAAGGCATTGCTCGACTCCAGCGAGCACGTGGCCACCGCAAAAAAGGAGTTTGACGTCCACGGTATCCGGACCGGCGGGATCGAGGTGGATCTGGGCGTCATGATGAAGCGCAAGGCCTCGGTAGTGGCCGATCTCACGGACAATGTGAGAAAGCTCCTGGATGCCGGCCGGGTGGAAATCATTCAGGGCACGGCCCGGCTTAAGAACAAAGAAGAGGTGGTGGTCGAAACCGCGGCGGGAAATCAAACCATTGCGCCGAAAAATATTCTGCTGGCAACCGGGAGCCGGCCCTCGGAGCCCGCCGGCATGGCATTCGACGGGGAGGTGATCGTATCCTCCACCGAGGCCCTTTCCTTTGAAACGATCCCGGAACGGATGGTGATTGTGGGCGGCGGCAGCATCGGGTTGGAGCTGGGAACGGTCTGGTCGCGGCTGGGAACCAAGGTGACGATCGTCGAGATGCTTCCGCACATCGCCGGCCGGATGGACGGGGAGATGAGCCGAAGGCTGCTGCGCGTTTTGAAAAAGCAGGGGATCGAATTCCGGCTGGGTACGCGCGTGACCGGTATTGACAGGGAAAAAGGCGGTGCGCGGGTCTCCGTTGAGGATGAAAAGGGAAACGAAGAAACGCTTTTGTGCGACAAGGTGCTCGTATCCGTTGGGAGAGATGCCTTGACCGAAGGGCTCGGCCTGGAGGATGCGGGCGTTTCAATCACGGATCAGGGGTTTGTGGCTGTAGACAGAAACTACCATACCGGCGCCGGGAATATCTATGCCATCGGCGATGTGATCGGCGGGTGGATGCTGGCCCACGAGGCATCGGCCGAAGGAAAAGCCGCCGTACAGATCATGGCGGGTCAATACGGCGCCGTCAATTACGATGCCATGCCCAACATCGTGTATACCTCGCCCGAAGCCGCAGCAGTGGGGATGACCGAGGAGATGCTTAAGCAGAAGGAGATTCCCTATTGCAAAGGAACCTATCCGCTTACCGGAGCGGGAAGGGCCCGCTGCATGGGGCGGACCGATGGCCTGGTGAAGGTGCTTTCCCACGGGCATACGGACCGGCTGTTGGGCGTTCACATCCTTTCGCCCGGGGCTTCGGATATGATTATGGAAGCCTGCCTGGCCCTGGAGTTCGGCGCTGCTTCCGAAGATATCGGCGCAACGGTCCACGGGCATCCCACTTTTGCCGAGGCCCTTCAGGAGGCGGCTTTGGCGGCCAGGGAATGCTCGATCTACGGGCCGTAGGCCCCTGTCCTCTGCATTCCGTCTTCCGGGTTTTCAGAATCATCCCGCAAGGGGTATGCTGACCCGCAGCAGGGTGCCTTCGTTCTTCGTTGACTGGATCAGAAAAGCACCGCCGCAGATTTCGGCTTTTTCCTTGATTTCGGCAAGGCCGTATCCCTTATGCGGGGGGTCGGTTTCCGAAGAAAGCGGATCTGAGTCCATGCCGCTGCCGTTGTCCCTGACCAGCAGCTCGGTCCGATCCCCGGTCTGAACCAGACTCAACTGGATCGTATCGGCGCCGCTGTGCCGGACCGCATTGGTCATGGCTTCCTGGATAATGCGGTACAATACGATTTTCTGGGGCTCGTCGATCGATTCTTCATCGATGTCCATTTCAATGGCAAAGGCGATAGCGGGATTCGCGTTTCGCAGCCTTCTGGAAAACCAGTTTACCGTGGCCTCGAGGCCCAGATCGTCCAGGGTGGTCGGGCGCAGTTCGGCCGATATACGCTTGGTTTGCTTGATGGTTCCCTGTATATACCCGATGGCTTTGTCCAGAGGGTCGGCCAGTTCTGGGGCGCTTTGGCTCCGGGAGGCAATGTCTTCCAGGAGAAACTTGATGGCGGCAAGGCTGCCTCCCAGGCTGTCGTGAATTTCCCGGGCAATGATCTTTCGTTCGTTTTCCAGGACCGACATGGTTTTATGCGAAAGATGACGCAGCTTTTCCCGGGCTGCGCACAATACGTTCCCGTCCTGTTCATCCCCCGGCCGGGAATCGCACGCCATGCAGGCATCTTCCAGGTGCTGTGTGAAACTGCCCGGTTTCCGGCAGGAGGAAACGTTGCTGCAAAGGATCAGGGAACCGCCCGGTTTGCCGCCGTTAAGCGCAATTTCCGGCATTCCCGACAATTCAAGAAAGAAGGCGTTCCCGCCAGTCGGTGCCATGCGAATTTTCTCCCGGAAAAAGGAAAGCCCTGAGAAAAGGCGGTGTAAAAGCGTATCGACGCGCCTGCGGCTTTCGGTGGAAACCAGCCGTGCAAGCGACTGGTCGATGACATCCCAGCGGGACAGGCCCAGCATCGTGGTGCCGGCTGTATTGATGTCCGTAATGCGCCCCTGAGGGTCGATCAGAATGCACCCCATGGGAGCAAGCTCGAAGAGCTCGCGGAAACGGCGGTGAAACAACCCCAGTTCAGTACTGACCCTGCGCAGCTGCTCATCCTGAAGTTCCAGCCGGAGCAGGCTTTCGTTCAATGCGCGGAGCAACGAAGCGCTCTCTCCCTGCTTAGGGTGGAGGGGTTCTATGTCGGATTTTCCCGGGTTATCCGGAAACATTTTCTGATTGTCATCCATTCAAGATCGCTTTTTATTGGAAAGCGGTATTGTCCGAGGGATTCTGTCGGACGTTCCCGAATGTTTCAGGGATTTTCGGAAAGCTGGTGTCCTGCACAGCCGTAACGAATTCAAAAACGTCTGATTTGCAGGAAGCGCCATGCTCTGCCGGGATCTTACCGGCAGCCGACAATTAAAAAGGTTTAATTACAGAATAATCCTGATAGGCGGAAGAATCAAAAAAAGATTATGAAAAAGCAGGAGGCAAAAAGCGCTGCATAGACTATGCAGCCTTTTCCTTTGTTTTAATGTTTTCCAGGTCTGCCAGTTGGTCTGTGATAATCCCGCGAACCATCTCCGCTGTTTCCTCGTCCGTCATGCCGGAGAAGCTTTCATAGGGGATTTCGTCCAGGACGCGGATGCGTATATCGTGTGATCCGTGGAAGTTGAGGCTGTACTTGGGAAGTGCGGTGTTGGTTCCGGAAATGACAATGGGAAGGATAGGAGTTTGTATTTTTTTTGCCAGGATGAAAGCACCGGTTTTGAATGGACGGACTTTCCCATCCGGGGATCGGGAACCCTCCGGAAAGATCAGAAGCGAGTTGCCTTCGGCAAGTGACTTTTCAGCGTCCTTCAGCATTTTTTCAACACTTTTGCGGTCTCCCCGGCGCAGGCGGATATACTTGTTGAGATACATATTCCACCCGATAAAAGGGACCTTGAAAATCTCGATTTTGGATACGAACTTGAAGTGGAAAAACAGGTTGAACAAAACGAGAATATCCAGCATCGACTGATGGTTGGATACGACCACGTAGGTTTTGTTGCGCTGGATCTTTTCCCGGCCTTTGATTTTGATTTTCCATGCAGGAATAATCCACGTGTAAAGGGCTGCCCAGAAGCAGGTGAACTGCTGGAGTATTTTCAGCTTCGGATCGAAAGGGCGTGTAAGAATCCAGGTGGCCAAGGCGACTATGAAAAAAACGGCCGATGTAACCCCTACGAAGGTGAACCACAGTACTGCAATCAATCGGTTTTTCATTTCTCCGTATCCAGGCTATGGTGGTGTGAATCGTTTCCGGTCATTTTTGTCCGGAGTGTACCGAATTGGTTCACTTACTATTTTCCCTGGAAATTTTCAAGAAAAAAGCATTGTTGGCAGAGCAAACGCCGCTTCACCGCAACGAGTCATAGAGATATCCCAAGCCCTCACAGTTGCCGAGGACATCCCCCGCCGCCCCCCGAACCCACAG
>SLPT01000249.1 GCA_007131845.1 Desulfobacteraceae bacterium
AAAATTTAAAATTTTACCACGGGATAAACCCTGATGTCAACTAAATCATTGACACCAATGGCTTCTGCTGCTATTACCAAACCCGTATATATGAAACACAACTTATCGAAATCATGATTGATCAAATTTTTTATGCACCCATTGTCTTCCCATGGTCAAACAAACACAAAATCCGGGATGAATAGAATGGAAAAACAGTATGTGGTCGAGGATATCCGATTGAGCGAGTCATGGCGCCTTTTTAAAATACTGGGTGAATTTGTCGAGGGGGTTGAAAAGCTCCATGACTTAGGCCCTGCTGTAACGATTTTCGGGTCTGCCCGCATTCAGGAGGACAGCCCCTATTATAAAGCCGCTGTCGATTTGGCGGGGCGGCTGGCTGAAAACGGTTTCGGGGTGATTACCGGGGGAGGCGGCGGCGTCATGGAAGCCGCCAACCGAGGCGCTGCGGAAAAAAACGGCAATTCCGTCGGTCTGAACATCATACTCCCCCGTGAACAGGTTCCCAATCCATATGCCAATATCCAGATCGAGTTCGATTATTTTTTCGTTCGAAAAGTAATGTTTATCAAGTATGCATGCGCGTACGTGATTATGCCGGGCGGGTTCGGCACCCTCGATGAATTTTTCGAGGCGGTAACCCTCATCCAGACGGATCGCATCAAGCCGCTGCCGGTTGTGCTCTTCGGCACCGAATACTGGTCCGGCCTCATGGAGTGGATCCGGGAAAGGCTTCTTGAAGACAAGATGATTTCTCCGCAGGATCTCGATATCATTTCCATGACCGACGACCCGGAAGAAATCGTGAAGATCGTCAAGCGGGCAATCGGTATGTAGCGCGGCGTACAACCCAAAACCGGTAATTTTTCGGGCGTTCAGCGGAACGGGATCACCCCCGGTTTTATACGTGCAGGCTGCCTGCTATAATAATCGCCCCTTCCGATGTGTCAAATCCGTACAAAGCGATTTCATGAAAAGCCATCACAGACGATATATTCAAAGCGCGGCAAACATGGGGCAGTTGGCCCCGGAAAGCGTCGACCTGGTGGTGACATCGCCGCCATATCCCATGGTGACCATGTGGGACGAGTGCTTCTCCCGCCAGGATCGCTTCGTTCGCTTGGCCCTGAAGGACAAAGAGGGCTGGAAAGCATTCGAGGGCATGCATCTGCTGCTCGATGCCGTATGGGACGAAGTATGCCGGGTACTTGCACCGGGCCGCTTCGCCTGCATCAACATCGGCGATGCCGTGCGGCAGGTCGGCGGCGAATTCGGCCTGTTCCCCAACCACGCACGCATCATCCAGGCAATGTCCGTGCGCGGCATGACCCCCCTCCCGTGTATCCTCTGGCGCAAGCAGACAAACGCCCCCAACAAGTTCATGGGTTCGGGCATGCTCCCGGCAGGCGCATATGTGACCCTGGAGCACGAATACATCCTGATCTTCCGTAAGGGCGGAAAGCGGGAATTTCCAACGGAGACCGATCGCCTGGCACGCCGTGAGAGCGCCGTTTTCTGGGAAGAAAGGAACAACTGGTTCTCTGATGTCTGGTTCGATCTCAAAGGCGTGCGCCAGGAGCTTGCGGGGAACAGCGCCCGGAAGCGAAGCGGCGCCTACCCGTTCGAGCTCGCCTACCGCCTGGTCAACATGTACTCGGTTGCAGGCGATAGGGTGCTCGATCCGTTTGCGGGCACCGGGACCACTGTGCTGGCGGCCATGGCGAGCGGCCGGAGCAGTACGGCCTTCGAGATCGAAGCGGATTTCGAATCGATTCTGCCGGAAAGCCGGGCCCATGCCGAAGACATTGTCCGCTTCGCAAACGGTCGCATCCGGCAGCGCATCGATTCACATCTTTCATTTGTCGAAGAAAGAATCCGTGCCGGCAAGCCGCCGAAATACGTGAACAACGCTTACGGGTTCCCGGTTGTGACAAGGCAGGAGACGGATCTGCTTTTCCGGCCGCTTGCCGATGTCCGGCCGGGGCCTGAGGGATGTACGGTGTACTACGCGGATTCATCGTGTTCCGGAATCGATGGAGAGGCGTTGACTGCAAAAGCTCCGCAGCAAATGCGTCTTCCCCTGGCCGGAAAAAGAAGGACAAAATAACTGACGCCAAATGTCGTGCTCCGCTTGCACTTTCCGGTAGCGGATGGCTATATTTATTCTTATTTCATTTTAAATCAATGCTATATCAATATTTGACCTCCTTCAAAGTTGATGAACTCGTAAAAAGTCCCGATTCGACGACTTTGTAAAAAATTCAAGATCAAGGCTTGCGAAATTTCGAAGAATGCAGAGTGCTTAGCGTACGTGAAATTCTGAGGAACCGCGTGTAACGCAGATATTGGGCTTTTTACGAAGCCGTCAAAGTCCGTGAGGAACGAAACGCATATGCAGGCGGATAAGATTTCAAGAAAGTATGGTCTGTCTCCGGGATCGTTGGTCTACACCGGGGACAAGCACGTCCATGAGCCCGTTTTGATCACCCTCATCGACTACAGCGCGGATCACCTGGCCGAAGAGACGGACATTTCGCTTGAGGCCTGCGAGGAGTACATCCGCAGTCAGACCGTTACATGGATTAATATCACCGGTGTTCACAACCCTGAGATCATTGAGCGGATCGGGCGGGCATTTCATCTGCACCCCCTGTCGCTTGAAGATATTCTCAACACCGGGGGACGCCCCAAGCTGGATGATTACGAGGATTATCTTTTCATCGTGCTCAAGATGGTCGATCGAACGGAAGGTTCCGGAGACATCGAGCATGAGCACGTCTGCCTGATCGTACGGGAAGGGTTGGTCATTTCGTTCCAGGAATATGAGGGCGACGTCTTCGGGCCCGTGCGTCAGCGGATCCGGAAGGGAAAAGGCCAGATTCGGAAGGCCGGTTCCGATTACCTGGCCTATGCATTGATCGATATGATCGTCGATCATTATTTTCTGATCCTGGAGGGGTTCGGGGAGCAGATCGACACAATCCAGGATTCGGTGCTTTCAAAACCGGAACCACCGGTGATTGATACCATTCACAATCTCAGGCGACAGCTCATCTATATCCGCAAATCGGTCTGGCCTGTCCGGGAGATTGTCGCATCCCTGCTACGGGGGGAATCTGAGTTGATTTCCCGTGAAACCCAGCTCTACCTGCGCGATGTCTACGATCATACCGTGCAGGTGGTGGAAACCGTGGAAATGTTCCGGGAGGTTCTGTCCAGCGCCCTGGATATCTACCTTTCCAGCGTGAACAACCGGATGAGCGAGGTGATGAAGGTTCTCACCGTGATTGCGACGATTTTCATCCCGCTTACATTCATCGCAGGCGTCTATGGGATGAATTTCGTTTATATGCCGGAGCTGGATTGGCGATATGCGTATCCGGCGGTGTGGGGGGTATTCATTATTGCCGCAGGCGGTATGTTGGCGTGGTTCCGCTACAGGAAATGGCTGTAGGCCATCCGGATTGCTCTTATCTAAACTGAGGTCTTATTATACAGGTACAGGTGAGATTGATGCACTCGTAAACGTCGCGATCCGGCACATTTTTACAAAGCCGTCAGGTTTTCCCGTTTACAGAAGAAATTGTTCAATATGAATGAAATCACTGGATTTTTCGAAACAACGTTAGCTAATTCCCAGCGTTGGATGGAGCTTAATACCGATCTGCGGGTGGCCGTTGCAGTGGTGCTTCTCGGTACAGGCCTTTTCTGCATGGAATGGATCGTGCGGCAGATCCAAAAGCGAATCCATGGAAAAGAGGCAATTGATCGGTGGATCCATATTACGGAACTCTCCGTCCCTTTGCGTCTTTTTCTCTTTGCAGTGCTGATCAAGGTGTCCCGCATTCCACTGTATTTTCCGGAAGGATTGGATGTGGCATTCGATGCGGTGGAAGGGTTGCTTATTGCCGTTGCAGCCATCGCGGCCGTGCTGAAGATTATATCCATCCTCGACCGGGCCCGGCACGATATGCCGGAGGATCTCCGGGTCGCTCTGCCTGAACGTGCCTTTTCGTGGTTTCTCCGCGTGCTGCGACTCGCCGTGGTTGTTGGTA
>SLPT01000380.1 GCA_007131845.1 Desulfobacteraceae bacterium
CCTTCACCGAGTTCGACGATCACGTAGCCTGCAAGAAGACCGCTATCCCGGTGCCGGGCCTCCAGGATCCTTGCTCCCGGGGAGTATTCCAGATAGTCCGGCAGGCGATGGAAAAAGCTCTCGACCATGCCCGGAAACTGCTTGTGGCGCAGGAACCCATCCAAAACATCCCGATGCTCAGGGGTAAAGGATTTTCCTTCAGAAACCGACAGTTCCCTGGCAGCCCGTCGAACCATGTTTTTCACCTTGGGCGCCGGGTTCTCGTCCGACAGGTCCAGCAGGGAAAAGGCGTCCTGCTCGCCGGTTTGGGTATCCGGCTCGTATCTGTCGATGGCGGGCATGCGGGGAGCCATGATGGAGAGGGTTTTCGGACGATGCTTTGCGATAACGGCCTCAAGGGCGGAATCAATGCCTTTGTCCGGAGCCTGGTTTTTCGCTGCGGGCACGGCGGCATCCAGGGGATAGCCGATAAAACTGATAATATCTTGACTGCGATAGTAGAGATATACCCCTTCGAGAAACGGCTCCATACCGGAAAAAGGCACCAAATACGCCGGCAGGTGTTCCGGAATATAGGCGTTTTCGGTGACATATTGTTTTTCATCTTCGCTTAGCATACGCATATCCTCCTGAACATTCGGGCTGAAGGGACGACCTGAAAAATCACCGGATCAGGTTCCAGGCCCGCGAACCGTGAACCCGGCTTCCCGGAGCAGCCCGGGAAGATTCAGCATGTGGGCGGTGCCCACGAAAACCGCGCAGCCGCCTTCTTCCATGAAGGGAAGCATCCGCTTCAGAAACCGCTTGTCCCGCTTTTCGATTACCTGCTCCGTTCTCGATGGAAACTCCGTGCTGGTGCCGAACATCTTCCGGAGGTTACCGGTAATATATCCCCGTTCATTGGCTTTCATCATCCGGGGCCACTGATCGCAGCTTTGGAAAAAACGCACGATACGATCGGCGGGAATGCTTTCGAGCGTGCGGATCTGCTCCGCAATGGTTTCCATCCCCAGCACGTACTTGCCCATATCCATGGCCAGGTGCCAGGCCTCCATATCAACGGACTGATTCCAGCCATGCCGGCGGAGAAATGCGGACCACAAACCGTAAAATGCCATCCAGTGCCGGGTTTCGGCCAGGTAATGGCGCACATCCGGGGCATCGGCATAAACGGTATTCAGCAGTTTGGCCCACATGCCACGGGGGCCGCACACCACTTTTTCCAGGCGATCGATTTCTTCACCGCCAAGAAGCACGTCCATGCGCAGGGAATCGGAATCCGGCGTCCTGCCAATGTCCGCCACCATTTCCATGCTTACCCGGTCGAGGGGCCCTTCACAGAGCACGGCATCCACCTCCGCGAACACTTTCCGCAAATGGCCGCTGAAACTGTACCGGCAGAAATGGGATGCGCCTGCAATCCATGAACGACGGCCGTTTTTTTCCACCTGCCACAGCATAGCCAATTTTCGCTGCGGCGGCAGGGACTGGATGAACTTCCATTTGTCCTGGCCCTCGGAGAAAACAGGCGCATAAAAAGCCTGAGTGGAAGGCAGCGTCCGGGAGGATTGCATCGGATAAAACCGCCTCTCCTTCCAGGCAGCCAGCTCGTAATTCATTTCCGGAAGGCCTCCCCACTTGACTTTGAAACGCCGGATGCCCTCATTGACCCCGAGCCCCAGATGGATTTCCTTTTTCCCCTGCTTCCGGGCGGAAAAAATCATCTCCCGGAAAAGCAGATCCGTTGCATAGGGGGTATAATGCATCCGGGAATGGGCCCCGATGATATAGCTGACAAACCGGGCCGGGGCGGAATCAAGCAGCAGGCATGCGGCCAGGTTCCCGTTTTCATCCCAGGCGTTTAGCAAATGAAGGTTGTCCACCGCGGCCAGTACCCGGGGGGTTCGTTCATACAGGGAGCGAACCCTGTCCGGCAGATCCCGGCTGCCCGTAAATTCGGCCCAGAGGTGCGCATGCGCAGGGGTAAAGACCCGACCCCACGCCACCTGGAGTGTTCCTTCAGCGCGACTTGCAAGGGCCAGCGGACGGGAGGGCAGCCCGGCAGCGGTCTGAAGGATATAATAGCGGTCTTTTTCAACGCAGTGATCCGCCAGCGAGGGCGGAAGAGTCGGTGCCGCCGCCCAGCAGTGCTCCGGCCGGACCCGCTTGAGCGCGTTTCGCAGGGCTTTTTCGAACCGGCCGGGGGCATGGTTTCCTTCCAGGGGATAGCCGATCCCAATCAACCAGTCTTCGCCTGCGATAAAAAGATGGGAATCGGCAAGAAACGGCTCACCACAGGACATTGCCCGCATAAAAAAAACGGAATGCTCCGGAATCCGGGCGTTTGTCAGCACGTCATACGAATCCGGCAGTTCAATGCCCCACGGGATATGGTACGGCGCATTGCCGGTGAAGGTTGTATTATTATCCGCTGTACATTGATTCATAGGCCGTTTTGCCGTCAACCGTTACAATACCGCTGCATTGGTTTGTTACTATGGCGCGGGCGACGCCGGCATATCCCTGACCCAAAGATCCCGCTGGGGAAACGGAATCTCGATGTTATGCCGATCCAGGGCCTTGTAGATGGCCATGTAGAGTTCATGCGACACCAGGCCTCGCTGCTCGGGACGCTCGATCCAGCATAGCAGCTCGAAATCCAGGCTCGAGTCCCCGAACCCCCGCATGCGCACGCGCGGGGACGGGTGTCGGGAGATGGTCGCATGGTTTGCGGCAACGTCTTCGAGCACATCCACCACCTGATCCACGTCCGAACCGTAAGCCACCCCCACCTTGATCCGGATACGGTACTTGACCCAGCGACCGCCTGATTCATTGACGATCTTGGAATTGACAATCACGGAATTGGGAATGATGATCTCCACGTCGTCGCGGGTCAGAAGCCGCGTGGAACGGATACCTACCTTGGTGACCTCCCCGCGCTCCCCCGCATCGAGTACAATGTAATCCCCCAGCTTGTACGGGGCATCGGCGATGATAAAAAAACCGGCAAACAGGTTGGCCAGGGTATCTCTGGCGGCAAAACCGACCGCGATACCGATAACACCGGCGGAAGCCAGCCACGCCGTGGCGTCGATATCCCAGACTTGCAGCAGCGCATAGGAACCAATGGCAACAATCACCACCGTCATAAGCAGGTCGAACAACGGGAGTGTGCGCTCTTCCACAATGGCGTAGCGGTCCCGGATCCGGCCGAGCATTTCCAGGACGATGTGACTCGCCTGAAGTGCTGCGCGCATTAGCTGGAGCAGCAGCAAGCTGAGCAGGATCCGAACGATGATGCCCGTGGCGAACTCACTTAAAGGAAGGGTGTGAAGCGCGGTAACAAGACTGATATACCCCACGGCCAGCGCCGCCACCCGTGCCCCCACGCGGACAAGCTGCCCGAGTAAATCGGCGTTGGCCTTATCAGAAATCCGAAGCCCCCAAAACAGAATGAACCGGCGGACCAGGTAAGCCAGGCACAGGCCCGTCATGACAATCACGATGGCAAGCAGAAACGGATATGTGGCCAGGATGTCCCAGAGGACTTCGAGCCAGACAGGCAGCCAGGAAGGTGTTTCGATTGCGGATTCGGTCGATTCGTTCATTTCGGTAAAATCTTTGATGTCAATATGCGTTTATCAACAGGGCTGCCCGGTCGGCAGGAATATGACGCTATCCTTTCCGAATACGCCGGCTACATTTCGCCAATACACCATAGCCGCATCCATTACAAGCGCTTCAGTAAAAAAACCGCTCATCTTATTCCCGGGATCAATGAAACGTCCCGCGCGTCAGATACCCGGCATGGCGGCAGCCGAAACTTTTTCCGATTGCTCCGATTGCATTGATCAATGCCGGTGATTCATATATATATAGTGACTGAACGAAAACCGTCTTTTTCGCCAATCTCTGCGTCCGGCTCGAATTTTGACGAACTCGTAAAAAGTCGCGATCCGACGGCTTTGTAAAAAGTTCAAGATCAAGGCTTGCGCAATTTCGAAGAATGCAGCGTACTTGGCGTACGTGAAATTCTGAGAAATTGCGCGTA
>SLPT01000275.1 GCA_007131845.1 Desulfobacteraceae bacterium
AATTACTTTATAATTTTCCCGATATGCAAGGTTCTTTTATATCTGAAGGTGGTTTTTTTGTAAACTGTTTTTCCCTATACAATAGTTACGGTTTCGTAAAAAGTCCAATATCTGAGCCTGCGCTCGATCCCTCAGAATTTCATGTGCGTTTGGTGCTCTGAATTCTCCGGTATCGCACAAGCCTTGATCTTGAACTTTTTATAAAGCCTACCGATCTCAGCTTTTTACGAGTGCATCAAAAGTAAAACAAGGAAACCCGAACGATGAGCAGGCTTACCCTGGAAGAAAAAACGAAGATCTTATACGACCGGATCGGATCGTGTAAAAACATCGCGGTCGCTTACTCCGGCGGGGTCGATTCGACCCTGGTCCTGGCCGTAGCCGGCAAGATTAACAAGAATAACGCTGTTGCCGTAACGGCGGTGTCCCCGCTGCAGCCGACCTCCGAGGTCCAGGAGGCCTTTAAAACCGCCCGCAGCCTGGGCGTATCCCACTACCGCGTTGAAACCTGCGAGATGGACCATGACGACTTTTTGGAAAACAGTGAGAACCGTTGCTATATATGTAAAAAAATAGTATTTTCAGATGTCCGGCAGGTTGTCGGAACAATGGGGATCGAAACGATAGCCCACGGCGCCAATGCAGATGATCTGAAAGACTACCGCCCCGGGATGAAGGCGGCCGGGGAGATGGGGCTGATGGCTCCGCTTATCGATGCGGAAATGACCAAGGCGGATATCCGGGAATTATCGAAACAGATGGGGCTTCCCACCTGGAACAAGCCTTCGGCCGCCTGTCTGGCATCGCGCATTCCTTATGGTACGCCCATTACCCAAAACGCCCTGGAGATGGTCGAAGCAGCCGAAAATGTTTTGACCGCACTGGGATTTACGGGGTTCCGGGTGCGGCATTATTCCGAAACGGCAAAAATCGAGTTGCGGCCTTCGGAGTTTTCCAGGATGATGGCGCCGGAGCGAAGATTGGTGGTTATCGGGGAGTTTCGCAGGATCGGCTACTCGTATGTCACCATGGACCTTGAAGGATATGCTTCCGGACGCCTTAACCGCTCCATCGGCAGATGAAGCCGCCTTCGTGGGGGGCGTCAATTGTGACGACTTCGTAAAAGTCCATTATCTGAGCCAGCGTGCGATTCCTCAGCACTTCACGTACGCTAAGGACGCAGCATTATTCGGAACCGGCAAGCCTTGATCCTGAACTTGAACTTTCTATAAAGCCTTCAGATCGCGACTTTTTACGCGTTCATCCATTATTTGTTATAGAAAAAACAAAAGGAGAAACCATGAGCGAAATTCGGATGACAGCAGAAATACGGACTGATTTCGACAGTGAAATCAGCGGCATCCCGGCGCAACGCTGGGGTGAGGCTGTTTTTAAAATCGGTGATGAGGAGCTTGTACTGGAGGTCAGTGTGGAAAAAGACGTCATCGTTGCCGTCATGGCCGGTGACGAAGCTGCCTGGAAGGGCACCCTGAAAGGTTTTAAGCAGCTTTTAAAAGGGGAGATCAAGGCCAGATAGCCGGGCCTGCTGCTGGAGCACGAACCGGATAATTGCCGGCTTCCGGCCGGCAAAACCTCAGGAAAGGAGATAGTATCAGTATGGATCGTTTCGGAGTAAAAATTGAAGAACTGCGAAGCAAAAAAAGTGTCACCAGTGCCGAGGCCGCAAGGGCCCTGGGAATTCCGCAGTCCAGGCTGCGAGAGCTGGAAAAGGGAATACGGGTTCCAACGGACGGCCAGGTACACAGAATGGAAGCCTATTACAGCATGGGTGACGGAGAGTTGGCGTCCCTGCTCAAAAATTAGCGGGCATTATCAGTAACCCGGCCGGCAGTGTGCGGCCGGTCCCTTCCTTTTTTCCTTTCTTTTTTTGCACCCTCTTTTTTTTGCAATTATCTTCCTCTTACATTCCATTTACTCGCTGGGAAATGAATTTTCCCGGCTTTTTACCCAATCATATCAAAACCGGGTAATCGGGTATGACTTTTATGGATTTCCGGGAGGAACACGACAGTCTGGGCTCTGTAGCGGTCCCGGCGGATGCATGGCACGGTGCCCAGACACAGCGTTCGGCTGAGCATTTTATCATCGGCGGCGGACGGTTCCCCGATGATTTCATTGCCTCCATTGCGCGGATCAAGAAGCATGCGGCAGCGGTGAACGGGGAATTCGGGCTCATATCCGCTGATGCGGCAGACGCCATTGGCAAAGCCGCCGAAGCGGTTATTGCAGGAGAATTATCGGATGCCTTTATCCTCGATATTTTTCAGAGCGGATCCGGCACCAATACCCACATGAATGTCAACGAGGTCATCGCCACCCGGGCCAATGAGATGCTTACCGGCGAAAAGCACACCCGCTCGCCCGTCCATCCCAACGATCATGTCAACCGGTGCCAGTCCAGCAACGATGTCTTTCCCAGCGCAATCCGCATCACCGCGTCGCTGCGGATTGTCAACCGGCTTGTGCCATCCCTGGAAGATCTCCGGCAAGCGCTCTTCCGGAAAGCCTCCGAATTTTCCCGCATCCGGAAAATCGGACGGACGCATCTTCAGGATGCGGTTATCATGACCCTTGGCGACGAATTTTCCGGCTATGCCCGGCAGGTGGAATTATCCATGAATCGGCTGGAAGGCATTCAGCAGCGGCTGCTGGAACTTCCCTTAGGCGGCACTGCCGTCGGCAACGGCGTTGGTGCCCATGCGGATTTCGCGCCCCGGGTCATTGCAAAGCTTTCCAAAGAGACCGGAATCGCCTTTCGCGAAGCGGCCGATCACTTTGAAGCCCAGGCATGCAGGGATACGGAAGTTGAGGCTATGGGGATCATGAAGACGATCGCGGTGAGCGTTTCCAAGATTGCAAACGACATCCGCTGGCTTGCCTCCGGCCCACGCTGCGGAATCGGCGAAATCAATCTTCCGCCCGTTGTTCCCGGCTCATCCATCATGCCCGGCAAGGTCAACCCGGTCATATGCGAAGCGGTGATCCAGGCAGCGGCCCAGGTTGCGGGAAACGATGCGGCGGTGACGCACGGCGGAACGGGCGGGTATTTCGAAATCAATCTCATGCAGCCCCTGATCGCTGCCAACCTGCTTTCCTCGATCGGCTACCTTTCGGAAAGCACATCCCTTTTATCGGAAAAATGCGTCCGGGGCATTACGGCAAACGAAAAAACCTGCACCGGCAATGTGAAAAGGAGTCTGGCGCTCGCAACGGGGCTGGTGCCGCATATCGGCTATGACCGGGCGGCCGGGATTGCTCACAAGGCATACGAGTTGGATATCAGCATAGAGGAGGCGGCCCTCCGGGAAAAGATCATGGACCCGGAAGCATTGAAAAAGGCGCTCTATGGCGATGATCCACGGTAAACCAGGAGCGGATATGCCAAAGCGCTTTTACGGCCGGCTGGCAGAATGCCCGGCCTGATCAAAGAACATTGCAAAAAAAGGACCAGTCTTATGACAGAAAAGCAATCGCAACATCCGGACAGCATAATCGATACAGGCCTTCGGGGCGTCAAGGTGGCCTCGACCCGCATCAGTCACGTGGCGGGAAGCGAGGGGAAGCTGATTTACAGGGGGTATCTCATCGATGATCTGGCGGAAAACGCCACGTTCGAAGAGGTCTGCTACCTTATGCTCTATGAAAAGCTTCCGTCGGAAAAGGAACTCGGGGCGTTTTCCGGGGAGCTTGCCAGGCGGCGGGCAATCGATCCGGAGATAATCGCGGCGCTGAAAACCAGGCCCTCTTCTTCCGCGCCCATGGATATCCTGCAGGCCGGTGTTGCCCTGCTGGCCAACCACCATCCGCATCCGGGCCTTTTGACCCGTGGCAATGAACTCGATATCGGCATGACTCTGATCGCCCGGATACCCACATTGATGGCGGCCTTTGACCGGATCCGCAACGGAAAGGAGCCCGTAGCGCCGGATCCGGATCTGGGGCATGCGGCCAATTTCCTTTACATGCTGACCGGGTCGGCACCGGATCCGGAGATCGGACGGATTATGGATATCTGCCTGGTGCTGCA
>SLPT01000291.1 GCA_007131845.1 Desulfobacteraceae bacterium
CGGTATTCGGGGAAATGGACAAGCAGGAACCGGCGCTCGAGGGCGGCCGGGTCAAGGTCCATCCATCCGTGCGGACCATCATGGAAGAATTCGGCGAAGGCGGCTGGATTTCGGCCAAGTTCGAGGAAAAATACGACGGCAGCCAGCTTCCCTACATGATCGCCGACTGCTGCCAGTTCGTGTTCTGTGCGGCCAACTACTCGGCCTCGGCATACCCGGGACTTACCGCCAAGGCGGCCCGCCTGATCACCTCCTTCGGCAGCCGGGAGCAGATCGATACATGGGTTCCCGATATGCTCGCCGGCAAATGGCAGGGGACCATGGCGCTCACCGAACCCCAGGCGGGCAGCTCTCTGGCCGATATTACCACCACCGCCTATCCCACCGATTCGGATTACTATCTCATCCAGGGCCAGAAGATCTTCATCTCCGCAGGCGACCACGACGGCGTGGACAACGTGGTGCAGATGATGCTCGCACGCATAGAGGGAGCCCCGGCCGGGATCAAGGGGATCTCCCTGTTCATTGTCCCAAATTTCCGGCCCGACGGCAAGGGCGGGCTCGAATCCAACGACGTCACGATCTCCCAGATCTACCACAAGATGGGCTACAAGGGTACCCCCATCACCGAGTTGTCCATGGGTGAGAAAAACGACTGCCGGGGGTGGCTTGTGGGAGACGCCGACAAGGGGCTGGCCTACATGTTCCAGATGATGAATTCTTCGCGGCTCGGCGTAGGTGCTGCCGCCGCAGCCATTTCAACGGCTGCCTACTACGCGTCCCTGGAATACGCAAAAGGCCGCTTTCAGGGACGACGGCTTGCCGAAAAAGACCCGGCCTCCCCGCAGGTCCCCATCATCGAACATGCCGACGTCAAACGGATGCTTTTGTTCCAGCGCTCATTCGCCGAAGGCTCGCACAGCCTGCTCATGCAGTGCTGCCGGTATGCCGATCATGAAATCGTGCGCGAGGGAGAAGCGCAGGAAAATGCGGCGCTGCTGCTCGACCTGCTGACCCCCGTTGCCAAGACCTACCCGTCGGAAACCTCGATCCTTTCCACGAGCCAGGCCATGCAATGCCTGGGCGGCTACGGGTACTGCGACGATTTTCCAATCGAGCAGCATTTCCGGGACACCCGCATCCACCCCATTCATGAGGGAACCACCGGAATCCAGGGGATGGACTTGCTGGGCCGGAAGGTGCGCATGAAAGGCGGAAAGGCTTTTTTGCTTTTTCTGGAGGAGCTCAAACGTGCGGTGGATGCGGGCCGGGAACACGAAGGGGTGGAAGCCATGGCAGACCGGCTGGAAAAGGCCGCCGAAGAGCTCCGGGAATTGACCGGCACACTTGCAAAGCGCGCCGAAACCAAGGGGATGGATGCATATTTATCCGATGCCACCTTATACCTGGAATATTTTTCCCTCATCACCATTGCATGGCAGTGGCTGCTCCAGGCCACGGCGGCGGCAGACGGGCTTTCAGGCCAATGCAACAAGTCCAACACCCGTTTTTACAAGGGGAAAATCCACACTGCGCGGTATTTCTTTCACTACGAGCTGCCCAAAACCATGGGGCTTGCCGCGCGCCTGCGCGAAGAGGCGTTTCTTACACTGGAGATGGGCACGGAATACTTCGCGGATTGATCAGGCCGAACGATGCGCTTCCTGCGTCAGCATATCCTATGCATTCGGAGCTTGCTGCTTATCGACGCTTCGCGGGGAACTGCCGCCACGAGCTCCTAATCTTGCCTAGGCGGCGGCAGCCACCCGGGGTTAAATATTTCAAGTTTTTTCCTTCCCCGCCGCATACGCAATGGCGAGTTCGACGGCAGCTTCGCGGCCGAGGGCTTCGGAGGGGGCGAAGCGGCGGACGAAGTCGATTTCATCGTCTGTGGGCCGCTCGGTTTCGGGTAGCGGGTCTGCCACCTTGAGATCCCACGGCACGTCCTTTTTCACGTCCGCAACGCTCACGCCGGGATGAATCCGGGCCAGATACATCTCGCGGGTTTCGGGGTCGAACCGAAAAACGCCCTTGGTGGTCAAAAGCATGCCCGGCCCGCTGCCCGGGGGAAACAACCCGGAATCGTCCCGGCTGTCGCCGCCGTCGAGGTAGCCCGGTGAAGTCAAATAATCGAGCTTCTCCACGAACTGGCCGCCCCGGAGCGTCAGCACGGTCTTTTTGGCATACGATATGAAATCAGCCGCGCCCCCGGACCCCGGCAGCCGAAGCGTGGGATTTTCATAGTCTCCGATGCAGGTGGTATTGACATTTCCGAACCGGTCGACCTGCCCGACCCCCAGAAAGCAGATGTCCACAAACCCCCGGTAGGTCATGGTAAACGCGGAAAAAAGATCCGTGGCATAGGAAAACCCCCGGCAGCAATGCGCATCGGCAATGTGGTTGAGGGGGACGAGCGGCTCGAAGTCGATGATTCCGGATTCCATCATAAGGGTGGCATTGGGTGCATACAGGGCCTTGGCAAGCGCGCCGGCCGTGGTGGGCAGCCCCACCCCCAGAATCACGTTCTGGTAATCCCGGATCTCTTTGGCGCAGGTGATAATCAGCAACTCGTTCAGGGTAAAGCGTTTACTCATAGAGCAGCCCCCTTTCCGCCATTTCCCGTTCCACTTCTTCCAGGGTCAGCCCCAGCACCCGGTTTCGTCCGTTTTCGTCCCACAGGGAAGTATACGCCGTGCCGTAGTTGGCCGGTGCGGAATAAAAAGCCTTCGCGCGCAACCGCTCCAGCACGCCAGAACCGAAAACCTCGCAGTAGTGGTCGAGATAGCTTTTCCGGTCTTCGCATCCGTAGACCCATTCATCCATCCAGGCCGCCGCGCCGTCGGCCGTGGCATTGGCCCGGGCAAACATGGAGTAGAAAAAAGTGTCCCGGTTGTAGTAGCCAAGGACCTCGGTGGGATGCGCCCCCCAGGGGGACTCCACCACCGCGCTGGTGCGGAATGCCGGTATAATGGTAAAATGAGGGCTCGACCGGATTACGTCGTGCTCCACGATCTCCTCGCACGAAACGATGATCTTCCTGCTGCACAGGGCCGCGGCGGCAACGCTTCCCATGGAGCCCCAATACTGGGCGTTGCCGTACCTGTCGGCCCGCTGAACGTGGATGATGCAAACATCCGGGTTGGCCGCCGGAACGGTGGGAAGCTTTTTACCCGTGTAGGGACACTCGATGACGCGGTACTTGTCATCTCCCATGAAACCCCGCTTCCGGAACAGGTCCGTGGCCATCACGCCCTCCAGCACCGGCATGAACGGAAACCCGTGCATGCCGGCTACCAGCCGGGCGTTGTAATTGAAATTGGTGTAATCCTCCATTTCGAGTGTGCCCGCCTGGAGGCCCCGCTCCACGGCGCCGCCGCCGCTTTTCCCGCCGGAGCGCATGACGTAGGTGCTGACCAGCCGATCCACGCAACCCGCGTTGATTAGCACGTCCACGTCTAAAATCCCGGACTGGCTATAGAGGGTAAAACCGCGCCTTTTCTGGCGGCAGATTTCGAAAACCAGCTCCAGACAGGTTCCCACCGTGTAGTTGCCGATAATGAGATGCTCGCCGTCTGCAACGAAACGGTCTACGGCCTCTTTGGCGCTCATCACCTTGCTTTGGTTATCCTGGGCCATTTATCCTCCATTTTGCGGGGACCCTCATGCTTCGTCCTTCCGGCCTGGGGTTTTCGTTGTAAATGGAATACATATTCACTTCATAATTAATGGGCTTTGCAGAGCCTGTCAACAATCTTTGCTGCACAGATCAAAACAGGGATCTGAAAAACGGAGCATTTTCAATGGAAGGCTTTGCAAAAAATACAACCGGCCCTGCGAAAAGTAAAGGTCAATTCCGATGGGGTGGGGGTGATGGGGGATGCCCTCGGCAACTGTGAGGGTTTGGGATAGCTCTATGGCTCGTTTCGCGTCATCCCGGAAACTCGCTTCGCCTCCGGCTCCGCTCAAACAATCCGGGATGACTTGCTCCACTTCGCCAAGAGCTATCACCAAACCCTCCCAATGTTGCCTTCGTGGC
>SLPT01000030.1 GCA_007131845.1 Desulfobacteraceae bacterium
CGGGAAATGGGCATCGTAGCACATCTGGATACCGAAGCAAAAGCCGTCCGATTCCACGACGCCTCCGATGCTGTCGGCTGCGGTAAACAAATTTTTCTCCGGCGGCCCCAGGTGAACCTTCCGGTAGAGGCCGATGATGCCCGATGCGTCGCATGCAATGGTGGTGGCGCAGAGCCCTCCTGCCGCGTTTTTTTCTGCAAGGCCCGCAATGATGCCGATGCCGTGATTGCCTGCCAACCGGATAACCCGTTTCACCTCGGGTCCGTCTATGTCAATCGCGGCGTCTGCGATTTCTTCGTGAACATGGTAGCCGGTGATGCACAACTCCGGAAAGCAGACCCAGTGGGCGTTATGATGTGCCGCAGCCGCTGCGAACGATTCCATTGTCCGCAAGTTTGCTTCCGTTTGTCCCACCTCGCTTCGGCAGATAACGGCGGCTGTGCGGAGGTTTTTTTTCATACCCTGAACTGTGCCCGGATTTTGTATACGTCCGTGGCCGGAAGATTGAGGATTTCGATTCCGCCGGACTTTTCGGATATCTCGGCCAGGCTTTGGGATATGATCTCACGCGACGGGGCGATGAACGTAAACCATACATTGAAGGTGTTGGCCCGCATATAATTATGGGTTACGCCGGGATAGGCATTGACCAGTTTTGTGAAGTGCTCCAGTTTTTCCGGAGGAACCCGCCCGGCGCACAGTGTGCTGACGTAGCCAAGCTTTTCCGGTGAAAAATTACCGCCGATGCGCCGTATAATGCCGGCTTCCTTCAGTCGTCGAACCCGGTGTACCACCTCTGCCCCGGAAAGACCGATCTCCTGGCCGATTTCCGAAAACGGGGCCTCCGTGATGGGAAAATCCGATTGAATCCGGTTTAATATCCGCTTGTCGATGTCGTCGAGTTGAACCGTACTCATTTCTGCCCGCTGCCTGCAATGAAGTTGATGTCTACCCGCCTGGAGCGGGGGCCGTCGAATTCACAGAAAAAAATCGCCTGCCACGTCCCCAGAACCGGCTTCCCGTCCTCGACCCCGAACAAAATGGACTGGCCTGTTAGCGATGCCTTGACATGTGCGGCTGAATTGCCTTCCGCATGCCGGTAGCCTGCCCGCTGGGGCACCAGCTGATCGAGTATCATGAGGATGTCCTTGCCAACATCGGGGTCCGCACTTTCATTGATGGTAACCGCGGAAGTGGTATGAGGGACATATACCATGACGATGCCGCTCCGGAAGCCCGCGGATTGGATTTTTTTCCGGATGTCATCCGTAATGTCGATAAGCTCGGTCTTCTGGCTGGTTTTTACCCGAATGGTTTCCGTTTTCATCGGATCTCCTGAAATCATTGCCGTTGCCATGGGTGCTGCTTGCTCTCTATCCGGCTATTTCCTGCAAAAAAACAAAAGGGCCCTGCGGCAACGGCAGGGCCCTTTTGGTAAAATCAGAATATGCCCGGTTCTGGCATAAAAATTGTACTTATACGCATCCGGTAGGTTTCGGAAGACCGGCCATTTTACACGCACCCTTGCCAGGGCCCGAGGGAAACAACTCATAGATGTGCTTGAGCTTGAAACCGGTCAGCTTGGACAAAACGCGCACCATGGGTGCGATACCGTTTTTCTTGTAGTAGTCCTGTAGTACTTCGATGACCTTCCAGTGCTCTTCGTTAAGCTCATCAATACCTTCCTGCTGCTTTACATACTGGACCCAGTCCTTGTTCCAGTTTTCGAAAGAATCGATGAATCCGTCTTCGTCGACATTAAACGTGTTTCCCTGAAATTCCACTGTCGGCATGTACTTATCCTCCTTTTGGTTAATTTTCAACGAGCTGCCTGACGAGCTGTCTGATACGTTCCCCTCAGGATGTTTACATACTGTAAAATAAGAAGACTAATAAATACGGCCATAAATGTCAATATTAAAATAAAGCATATGACCATATCGTATCTAAATCAGTATTCTTTCGGCGTCATATTCAGCTGCTCCAACGTAAAAACCGGCCCGTCCTTGCAGACCAGTTCTTTTCCGATGTTGCAGTGTCCGCAAATTCCTATTCCGCATTTCATACGATTTTCCAGAGACATAATGATCTGGTCGTGCCCGTAGCCCAGCTTGTCCAGCACCGGCTGGGTGAATTTGATCATGATGGGCGGCCCGCAGACAATGGCGTAAGTGTCGGCATCGCCCGGAGGTGCTTCCTGCTCGGCAATGGCCGGGACGAATCCCTTGTGGTATTTCCATTCCGGATCATCGGTGCCGTCCACCGTGATGTGCATGTTGATATCATCTCTTTCGGCCCAGGCCATGAGCTCGTCCTTGTACAGGAGCATTCCTGGCGAACGGGCGCCGTAGATAACGTGAATGTCCTTGAATTTGGAACGATTTTCCGGTTGCAGCATGTAAACGATGGAAGAGCGCAAGGTCGTAAAGGCAAAACCGCCGCCAATGATCACGACGTTTTTTCCCTCCAGCAGATCCCATGGATAGGAGTTGCCCATGGGGCCCCGGACACCCATGATATCGCCTTCTTTCATGGCATGAAGATGGGAAGTGACCTTTCCCGTCTTAAACACGGTAAATTTGACAAACCCTTTTTCCGTGGGTGATGACGCGATGCCGATGGGTATTTCCCCAAGCCCGGCAATAGAAAGCTCGGCAAATTGCCCGGCGCGATAGGAGAATTTTTCTTCGTCGCCGGGATTTAAAAAGACGAACTTGAATGTTTTAAGACTTTTATCCTCGGTTTCGACCGTAACATCATCGATTCGAACCGGGTATGGCAGATACGGATTTTGCACGGTAACCCCCTTTATGCTATCCCGACGTGATTTCGCAGCTACATGTCTCGGGATTATAGCTGTTCATCTTGTTGCAGACCCTGCGGATATCGATGCTTACCGGACAGAGGCGGACGCATCGGCCGCACCCGGTGCACTGGATGCCTTTTTCATACTTGTCCACGTAGTACTTCAGCTTGTGCATGAATCGCTGCCGGATCCGGGCAATTTTGGTATCCCTGGGGTTATGACCCGAAGCATGCACGGAAAAAAGCGGATACATGCACGAATCCCAGTTTCTCATACGGACGCCGGATTTGCCGTAGGTTTCATCCTGCACGTCGAAACACCAGCAGGTGGGGCAGGCATAGGTACAGGTGCCGCAATTGATACAGGCGAACCCCTCGGGCTCCCAAATGGCCGATTCCGCCTCATAGAGGTCGATGAGCGACTGCTTTTCCAGGTTGTCCGTTGCAACGGCCGACCTGATCTTCGACTCGGCTTGGTCGCGGCTTTTCTCAATAGCGGCTTCGGCATCCGATCCGGCATCGGTGTTCCATCCGGCGGACGCGGCGAGCTTTTCCCCTTTGTCCGTTACGATGCGCGCCAGGTAGCCATCATTGTTATCGACCAGCAGGATATCCAGATTTTTATCGGAAAAAGGACCGGAACCGGCGCTGGTGCAGAAACAGGTGGGGCAGGGGTTGCTGCATGCAAGGCCGACCAGGGTGGTGGCCTCGTAGTTTTTCAGCCAGTAAGGGTCCTGGTATTCCTCTGTGTCGAAGTTTCTTCTGCAGACTTTGTAGGCATCCGCATCGCATGGCCGGATGCCGATGACCGCCCGCGGTGTCCGATCTTTTTCCGGCTCCCTGAGAACGGCATACTGCTCGTCATTTTTGTCCAGGGAGAATTCGAACATCACTTCGGATTGCGGATACAAGACGGACTTTGCCGAAAGCCGGGTATTGATATACTCCAGATCCGGCTTCTGGCCCGATTCGAGCGTTTTGAACAGGTGGTAGTTTTTTTCTTTTACAGGTCCGATGAGCCGGCAGGCGCTTTCCAGTTTTTCCAAACCGGCATCCAACTCGGATTGTTTGATCTGTATCACTTTCATGGTATATGCCCTTGTCACTGAATTGAATTCGCGTGCACGCCGGTTACTTGATAAACTGTTCGGGATCGTCCGGCTTGTAGGTGTCCAGCGGGGGACGCTGCTCGGTGGTCAGGCCAGCCTCCCATCCGAA
>SLPT01000238.1 GCA_007131845.1 Desulfobacteraceae bacterium
AAGAGGCAATCAAAGCATTTAATGAATTTTTAAAATATTTTGTGAATAAAGGTGCTTTAACAAACTACTCGTTTGATGACATAAGTGTATATTCCAATGAATTTGATATTTTAAAAGATTCGGTATCATCCAAACAAAAAATATCTTCATACATTTCAAAAGCCTTGACAAGTGAGAACTTAGATGTTGTAATGATTAATAATGGCATTAAAGTTAAAGAGACTAAAATAAATTATATATACAATGTTGAATCTAAATTAAGTGTTAAAGATTTAAAACGATTGTTCTACCAATTTGACTTCGAAGATTATACAAAATTTACCGATATTGATCCTTTTGCCAAGATTTACGATCTAAAACACCTAAATAGTAGGCTAATTCTATTTGCTAGCATTAAAATCTTACGGGCTGAGATAATTATAAGAAACAAAAATTCAAATCAGGAAGTATTAAAACAAATAAGAGGCTAATAATTAATTATTTAGGACAATAATTTTTATACTACCAATCTGTTAATTAATATTCATTTATTGTAGATGATAGTACACTAAATAATTATTTAAAAAACACATAAAAAAGCATTTCTGCTGACGTACAAGAGTATTTTGCTCAACTTCAAAAATAGTTCCGCAGAAGATGTGTCAAATAATTGTGAAAAAGGAGGGCTTAAGCCCTCTTTTTGTTAAACCCCATTAAACTCGAGAGAAGAATGCTGGTTTACTGGTACCTTATCTTTGGCTCCATTAAGCCAAAATTTAAACTTTTTCCCAGTATTCTCCGTTATCTGAAATATCTTATCTCCAAATAACTGCGTACGATCTTTTGACACCTGAGCCTGATGGTGAATATCGAGGTCAAATACGGTTGTAAATTCATACTCTACACCGTCCCTCATGATAGGTGCCATCCCCACTTTCTGTGGTACTTGTTTTCCTTTCTCATTTTCTTGCAGTATGTATTCCATTTTGGAACGCATACAGACAATCACATGGATCTTTGAAAAGAGAATTGCACGTAGCATCAGCTTGTAATGCTCATTGGCAGTATTCCAGTTTGCAAAGCTATTGCCTCCTCTTTTATCCAATGAGCTTTTGTACTCAAGTACGCCATCCCAAAAATGGGAAGCAGAATCTACAATCATGACATCATAATCGTTGTTCAGGGCTTCTTTAGCAGGATTGACCAGTTTGTCAATGCTGTATGGTGCTTCTACATTTACCACATCAAAATCAAAGCTATCAGCGTATAGGCTGGCGCTTTCATTTTCAGTGTCTATAAAGGCTATTTTACCACCATTGGATAAACCTTTAGCTAACCGAAGTGCTGAGTAGGTTTTCCCGGAACCGCTGGGCCCTGTAATCGCAAGTTTAATATGAGTGGATTGTTTGTTGGCTTTTTGAAACATATTTATAAAGATTTTAGTGATTATTTAATTCTAAGGTGAGTGCCACGGGGAAGAACCTGAGCAAACTGCATAGCATGTTCGTCTCCATTTATGATTGAATGCCTCAGAGCAGATAAATCAGGTTCCTTATACACTTTGATAAACTGTTCAGGTAGTCGCTCTGTGGTCACATCTTCATAAAGTCGTATTGGCAGCTGTCCGCCATTACCACAGACAGATATGGTAAATCTGCCGGTTTCCACTTTATTCCTTCCTGTGTTTTCCAGATAAAGCTTCAATCGATCTTTAAGATCTTTGGCTTTTTTGTTATAGGATGTAGATCGCTCAGCAAGCCTTTTAGCCTCCTCAGCAATTTCTTCAAACTTTTTGATCAGATAGCAGTAGCTATCCATTTTATCTTCTTCCTTGGCTTGATACTCCAAGAGCCATTGATCAATCTCTTCAGTAATCTCTCCCTCATTTTCAATAAGCAGTGATTCCAGGGCATAAAAGGATTCTCCTATTGAAAACAGGGATTCTTTGGATACTGATTTGTTCACAATTTTATTCATAATCTTGTAATGTTGGTTTTTGTATGGTGAATTTGTTGCAGATTTTGTTACAGATGTATCTCATCACAAAAAAGGCTGTCCGAGTGGACAGCCTTTGCTACTTTCTGTTCTGTAATTAATCTTGAAATTTTACAGGGCGAGAACTTTACTAATACCAAGCTGAAGTTTAGCCCGCTTTTCTACTTCTACATCATGCGAAATGTAGTATGTGATGTCGTTTAACAGATCCCACTGAGATTTCTCAGGTACTCTGTCAGTATGGATAATATCCTGCATCCTGCGTTTTCCCAGTACCCTCTGCAGGTCATCCATCAACTCTTGGTCTACTGGAATTTCCTGCATGTGATTAATCCTATGCTGTACTTCATGGATATTATCTGAGGCTTTGCCGAAATGCGTGTAAATATCCTCAAAATCAAACCCTTTGGTATGTCGGCTGTAGAAACTGCCAAGAAGATTTCCAAAGACCATTCCATTCGTGCAGACAGATCTGATTGCACCCCAGAATAGTCGTATACCTTCTGATTGGTCATATGAATTATGCAAAAACAGCGAAAGTGCTATATCAGACTCCTGATCTTTTACCAGAATATCCGGGAATGTAATCTGAAATCTCATGCGATTGATTTGACAGAATGAATGACTGCTGTCAATTTTCCATCTTACACCCAGTTTGCTGACTTGATCCATAAAGGGCTCAATCAGCTCTTTGTTAGGAACCAGTTTGTAACTGTTCTTTACGACAGAAATAACTTTTTCTGAAGATCCATTGGGTGCAACAATGGCCTTATAACCGCTGATGGCTTCTGTCCAGGGAACTTCATCAAAAAGTGCTATATCTTTTTCTTCAACAGGGAAATAATAGGATTCTAAATTCATGTGTTTTGCTGGTTTTATAGTTAAGATTGAATGTGAAAAAATTGATGAGGCAGCCTCAGTCCGTCAATGAGATAGAGAAGCACGTGGTTTTCATCATGGTCAATGCCATCAATGAATACCCGATCACCTGATTTATATCCTGCTATTTGAATATGACAAATAGCGGCAATAGGACAATAAAATCGAATGATTTTGTTAGCTGAAGTGGAGACTAAAAGGCTGTTGTCAGGCAGTTTGTTGAGTGCTTGTATCCATTGGCTCATAATTCATTCTTTGGTTTATTTGAGCATATTTTGCTTTTTGAATGAATAGTAGTCATCAATGGTCAGAACCAGATGATCGCGAAGCTGAATACCAATATTTCTCAAGGCTTCTGATATACGACGAGTAAGGTTAATATCAGCAGATGAGGGTTTACAAGAGCCCGATGGATGGTTGTGGGCTATGAGTAAGGAATTGGCATTACTTAACACAGCTACACATAAAACATGGGATACGTCTACAATAGTGGCATTATTTCCTCCTGAACTGACTTTATACCAGCCAAGAACTTTGAGTCTATTATTTAATAGCACAATGACAAACTCCTCTTGCAATTCCAGTTTCCCCTGGTCCCATATACTCATGAGATATTTGTAAGCATCATCAGGATTGTCAATAATGGGAGTAGAAGACAGTTGTCGCTTTGTTTGATATACTAGCTTGACTTCAGCCAGATGTGGGCTCTGAAGCCAATTCTCAGGAACTTTTTTCATAATGATTGATGTGTTTTGATTTGAAATAAAAAAGGGAGCCAGAGCTCCCCTTATGTTATGCTGGCACATGCTTCTCAGTACCATTGTTTCGCTCGAACACCTCATCTTCAATTGAGGATTCTGCGCCTTCAGGTACAAACTCATACCTGTGCTCTAAATAGACTACCTCTCCTGTTTCCGGAATTGTATATTCATATTCCTCACAGGAAACACGCACAATTCTGCCTGGCATTTGAGAGCCAATGAGCTGCTTACAACGCTCTTCATTAAAGGTGCTGGTAATGGATGCTCTTTTTGCGGTCGCGTACCAATTACCTGTAGTCGATGATTGTATCATGGTGAGGTCTCCCTCAAGAATAAGGGCGAAAAATGATTCACCATCTGCATTTTGTCGTTCTTTGAAATCTACTATAGTTACCATAATGGATTGG
>SLPT01000180.1 GCA_007131845.1 Desulfobacteraceae bacterium
CAGACGGCACGAAAAAAGGTCCAGATCATGACGCCCTATTTCCTGCCGTCCACCGAAATGATCTCGGTGCTGCAGTCGACCGCGCTGCGGGGCATCCGGGTCGAAATCGTCCTGCCGGAGGTCAACAACCTACCCTTTATCCAGTGGGCAAGCAACAACATGCTGGGCGACCTGCTCCAGTACGGGGTCCAGGTCTGTTTCCAGCCGCCGCCCTTCGTGCATGCCAAGCTGTTCGCCATCGACGGCATATACGCCCAGATCGGCTCCGCCAATATCGATCCCCGCAGCCTCCTTCTCAATTTCGAATTGAATGTGGAAATCTATGACGGGGATGTGGCGGGCAGGATTTCGGAGCATATACACGAAGCCGTCCGGATATCGCGGCCCATAACCCTGGATATGATCCGGAGCCGCTCGAAGCTGGCAAAAACAAGGGATGCGGTGGTGTGGCTTTTCTCGCCGTATCTATAGAAACATCTTATAAAAGCCCGGGATCAAGCCAGGAAAATGCGCAGGGAACCGATCATCAGAAACCGATGTTCCCCACATTCCGGCGGCGATTGTCGAGGTGCCCATGGACGCCTTCACGGATCCTGCGGGAGCGGTTGTGAATTACGGCATACCCGTAGCGGACGTTCTTGCTGAAAAGATCCGTTGCATTGTTGATGTTGGTCCGGATCTTCAAGGAATTGGAAGTCACTTTCCGGAAAAACCCCACCTCCTTGCCGATGGTCCAGGTTCTTTTTTCCCTTAGGGCGCTCAGAAACGCTGCCGGGTCTTTTCCGCAAGCAGCATAGGTTACCGCAGCGCCCATCTGGAAGAGGTTGTGGCCGTCGGAGCCCGCGGTCAGCCCGGTGTTCATGTTGAACCCCAGAACACTGGACTTGAGGTTCCAACGGTGCACGTTGCCACCGTTGATCACTTCCACGGCGTCAGCCATTCCCAGAAGCGAACGCTGGCGCTTCCTGCTGAAAATCGGATTACACACGCCGGTATAAGCGGCACAGTGTGGATGGGGAAAGACAACGACCCCATTGTGCCCCCTGGCGGAAGAAACAATTGATTCCATGCTCATGGCGCATGAGGTCATGACGTTTTTTCCCAGCCACGGGGCTACTTCCGACTCGTAGAATCCTATCAGCTCGTCGATGGCGGAAAAATAAACCAGGATATGGGCGCCCTCCCGGGCGGTGATCTCGATGCCGGGAATCGAAAGGATATCCGTGTGGCGGGCCATTTCAACGGCTCCGCCGATGGCGTTGTGATCGGTTATGGCAATGCCTATCCCCAGCCTGCGTGCCCTTTTGGCGATAGCGTCGATGGAATTGATCCCGTCGGAGTGACGGGAATGGAAATGGAGATCCACCACCGTGTAGTGTCGGGTGAGTTCCTCCATATTCGGTTTTCTGAAAAGGACCCGGTGGTTGTCTTCAATATCGGGGGCGGGGAAGTCTTCGCTTTTTACTGCTCGAGGAAACATGGCTTTTGCATTCGGTTCGTTTTTGCTATAGGTGCTATATATACAGATGCTATAATGACAGTCGCGAAATACTTGCAGTGCCTATAATAAGATGGATCATCCTTCAAATCAAGGAGGAAAAAATAAATTCCAACTGGACCATAAGCGACCTCATTGACCTGGAATACTTTCTGGGCGCCGGAAGCGAAAACGACGGGGAAGATCCCGGATTCGACCGTTCGGTATACCTGTCGTATGCCGATGAACAGGGTGAGACACCCCGCGACGATGCCCGGGGACGGCGGGATCTCATTCGTTACTGGCTGGAAAAACGCCGCGAACGGGAGCAGGCCGCCCAAACAGGGGGCGCACCGCTTCCCGGCGCCGCGTTTTCGGAGGCCGTACGGATCGCAAAAATCCTTTTAGCCGCTCTCGCAATGATTTTCGGCGCCGGTCTCGCCTGGAGCCTTTTGTCCTATACGGGCCGGGAACCCGTTAACGTGTTTACATTCCTATGGGTGCTCGTGGTTCCCCAGGTGGGACTTCTGCTGCTGCTCGTCCTGTCGGTTGCGGTACAAAAAGCAGGGGCGGGCAAAGCGCCGGGCCTTGTTTACCCGGTCCTTGCAGGCGGCATACGGGCGCTGCTTCAAAAAACCGGCCGGCTTGCGGAAAAAAAACTCGATACGCAGAAAAAAAACCGGATCCGTGAAGTCTATTTCCTTTTAGGCAAAACCCGCACCGTCTACGGGTCGGTCTTTTTCTGGCCCGTTTTTATCGCCGCCCAGATCGCAGGCGTCGCATTCAATGCGGGGGCTGCGGGCGCCCTTCTCATCAAGGTGACCATCACCGATCTCGCCTTCGGATGGCAGACCACCCTGCGGCTTGTACCGGAATCGGTCCACCGGATCGTGGAAATCATTGCCCTGCCATGGTCCTGGCTTCTTTCCCCGCCCACGGCTCATCCGGGTCTTGAGCAGATCGCCGGATCCCAGATGATTTTAAAAGACGGCATGCTGCATCTTGCCACGACCGATCTTGTGGCATGGTGGCCTTTTCTCCTTTTGGCCATTTTATGCTACGGCCTTTTTCCGCGCCTGCTGCTTACGGCCGGCGGAATCCTGATGAAGCGCCGGGCGCTGACGGGACTCGGTTTCAACCACGCCGTCTGTGACCGCCTGATCATGCAGATGAAAACCCCCCGTCTCGATACCGGAGGGACACCCTACCAGCCGGCGGGAATCCGGCCGGAGGCATCCGAAACCGGAGAGCTCATACCGGATACCCTTTGGGGGGCAGCCGGCGATACGATGCCGGCCATCGTCGTTTTTCCCGAAGAGATTGCCGATATTGCCGGTATCGGGGCCGGGGAACCGCCCGAAGACCTGGAAACGGCCCTCCGGAAGTACCTGGGCGTTCACTGCGTGGCGTTCATCGCCGGAGAAATGGATGCGCGGGAAGACAGCCGGCGCGTCCGGGAGGCACTGGAGCACGCCCCGGAGAAGACCAGCCCGCGGATCGTCATCATCCAGGAGGCATGGCAGCCCCCCATCCGGGAAACCCTGTCCTGGATCCGAAGCATCCGCGGCGCAGCCGGGAAAAGCGCCGGAATGATAATCGCCCTGGTGGGCAAACCCGCAGCAAACACCTTTTTTACCCATCCGTCCGAAACAGACGGTAATACGTGGGAAAAAACCATCCACCGCATGGATGACCCGTATATCCGAACCGAAATGCTTGGAGAAGACCCCCGGTGAACGAAACGATCCCCCTTTTTGCAGTGCTCGGCCATCCCAACGAGGGGAAATCCTCCGTGGTTTCCACCCTTGCCGAAGACGACTCGGTCCGAATCAGCCCGGTTCCGGGCGAAACCTGTGAGTGCCGGGAATTCCCGGTTGTCATCGACGGGAACACCATCATCCGCTTCGTGGACACGCCCGGATTCCAGAATCCCCGCCGAACCATGGAATGGATCGAGGCGTATACAGGGCCGCCCGAGCGGATGATCGCCGATTTCATCCGAACGCACCGGGACGATGAGTCATTTTCCGATGAATGCGAAATCTTTTCTCCCCTTGCCGAAGGCGCCGGAATCATTTTCGTGGTGGACGGCGCCCGGCCCTTCCGGCGCATCGACGCCATCGAAATGGAAATTTTGAGGAAAACCGGCCTTCCCCGCATGATCGTGATCAACAACAAGGAAAAAACGAAACACGCCGCCCTCGAAACCTGGAAAACCGAAGCAAGAAAGCACTTCAATACCGTGCGCCTCTTTGATGCGCACCAGGCCGGATTCACCCAGCGAATCGAGCTGCTCGAAAGCCTCAAGCACATCGATCCGGACTGGCAGCCGGCCCTGGAAAAAACCATTGCCGCCTTTACTGCCGACTGGCACCGGCGGATCGAAGAAACCGCCGCGATCATTGAAGCACTGCTCCGGAATGCCGCCCGCCACAAGGAGGAAAAGACCGCCCGCAACGAAAACGATATCGACCGGCTCCGTGAAAAGCTCGTTTTGGACTACCAGAACCGGATTTCGAAACTGGAAAGGCAGGCCCAC
>SLPT01000096.1 GCA_007131845.1 Desulfobacteraceae bacterium
ACAATTCATTATAAAAGGCGTATTATAAGTATAAATGTTTCAAACGGTTGCTTCGAGGTTCGGTATGCACTCGCCGGTTTCGGAAGCGCTCATGAATGACCGCGTTCATTCCCCCCCCGGTTTCAGGTAGTCGGTTCAACTACTGTAAACAGAAAGTCAAGGTTCCGGCAGGAGGAGTATTATTGTACTGGCGTCCCAGGGAAGCACTCAGTCTTGAAAATCGGCAAAGGCGCTCCTACTATGAGTTGTTGCGCGATGATCTCGATCAGTTCATCCTCGCGCACGCGCTGAGCGATACCTATGAAAACTTCAAGGAAAGCAATACGCCCTACCCGTTTGTAGAAAGAAAGGAGCTGAAGCCCCGCGCCAGAATTCCCAAGCTGGAATATGACTTTCACAATGCATTTCTCGTGATTTTCGTGGAAGAGACCATCCCCCAGGAGCACAAGAAATATATCCGGTTTTTCGATGCCAACCGGACCACCAAGACCAACCTGACCCGTTCCAGGACCCTTTCACTGGGACCGGATTACGAGCGGAGCCAGAAATACCTGGACAACATTCATTTTTACAATTTTCTCACGGAACTGCTCCCGGTCGATTATGCGCTTTTGATTCAGCGGGACAAGAGCCAGCCCAAAAACCGGCACCGCTATTATCTTTCCCATTTTCATGTCCGAATCGACTGGCCCATCACTGAGGCGGCCGAGGATCTTGGGCGGTTTCTGCGCTACGTATCCAAGGATATCTACGAAAAGGGCGAAAAGTACGCCCAGGATGTCCAGAAAAAATTTTTCGAATTCTACGGCCTGCCCGAGATGATCGGGGGACGCCGGACCGCCGCGGCCGTGGCGGCCCAGTATCTCCGGAGGCTGCCATTTATCTCCACGGTCTACGTATCCAGCAGCGAGTCCCGCTCCCTGTACCGGTACTCCGAGCAGGGAGTTTCCAAAAGCGTCCTGATGCAGCTCGCCGGCCATGAGATGGATGAATTGGCGGAAATGTATGGGTTGACGCTGAAGGAACTGAAGAATTATTACATGCTGGACAAGCATGGTAAGAACGGCGGGGTTTTCCTGTTCAAGGTGATCTACGAGCAGACATCGGCAGCGAGGCGGCCCGAAGATAACAAGCTCAGGGAGCTGAAGCCCGAGCTGTATTGGCTTACGGTCAAAAACCAATACATACTCCCCCTGCCGGGCGTATGGGAGTATCCTCCCCTGAAGTACAATCTCATCTATTCCTGATGGCTTCGTAAACCGTTCAATATCCGCGTCTGCGCCCAATTTCAGGGAATGTCACGTACGCTGAGTCGCTGCTTCTTCAATCGCGCAAGTCCTGATCCGGGTCTTTTCCAAAGCCGTCTCTATGCCAGAAGCTTCAGCATGGCGGTTTCGTCGCAGTCCGGAAATTTGATGCAGTGGATGCAGTCGGACCAGATCTTGATGGGCAGTTCGGCCTTGTCGATTTCGATGAAACCAAACCGCTTGAAAAAATTCGGCTTGTAGGTAAGGGTGAACACCTTTTTGATTTTGAACTCCTTGGCCTCCCTGAACGATGCCTCAAGAAGTTTCGTTCCGATGGTTTGTCCCAGATGGTCCTGACTCACTGCAAGCGACCGGATTTCAGCAAGATCCTCCCAGCAGAACTGAAGGGCGCAGCAGCCCTGAATACCTTCCTGGCCCGGCGTCTCATAGACGATAAAATCCCGTACCTGGTCGTAGAGCTGGCTCAGGGGCCTGGCAAGAAGCTCACCCCGTTCGCCGTAATATTTCAGCAGCGCGTGGATTAGCCGGATATCTTCTATGGTGGCTTTTCGGATCATAGGGCCTGTTTAGCCGGAGACGCTTTTGAAATCAAGTCAATATTGTATTCCGGCGCGTTTTTGCTCAGGCGTTTTGTCATTCCGGAAAAGCGCGGATACACCGCCACTCCCCGTTGTCCGGGCGCCTGTCACCGGGTCGATCCGGATTTCAACAACCCCTTCCGGTTGGTCGAAAAACGCCGGCGGCGGCCCGTTCGTTGCATCCGTCATGAATTGGACCCATATGGGAAGCGCGGCACGCGATCCGGTTTCAAAGGGACCCATCGGCACAGCGTCGTCCCGCCCGGTCCAGACCCCCGCGGCGATGGTCGGGGAAAATCCAACGAACAGGGCGTCCCGGAAGGCGCTGGTGGTTCCGGTTTTTCCGGCGACGGGCCGTCCCACCGCCCGTGCCGCACGGCCTGTTCCTTCATTCACGGCTGCCCGCAGCATGTCGGTGATGACGGCGGCTCCTTCACGGCTCATGGCGAGGTTTTTTCCGCTCCGGTGAACCCACTCCATTCGCCCGCCCCGCCCGGTCACGCTTTCCACGCCGTACGGCCTGGCATGAATGCCCTGGTTGGCGAACACGGTGTAGGCGGAAGTCATCTCCAGCAGGGAAATCTCGAAGGCACCCAGGGCAAGCGCCGGATACGGGGACAGGGGAGAGGTGATGCCGCACGCCCTTGCAAAATCGATAGCTGCCGATGGACCCGCCGCCTGGAGAAGGCGCGCTGCCGGAATGTTTCTGGAGTCCGCAAGCGCCTTGCGCAGGGTGATTTCTCCCTGGTATGATCCGTCGAAGTTTTTGGGCTCCCAGCCGTCGTAGGATACCGGTGCATCAAGCACTAATGCGGCCTGGCTGAATCCTTGCTCGACGGCAAGGGCATAGACAATCGGTTTGAATGCGGAGCCCGGCTGGCGGCGCGCGTCCACGGCCCGGTTGAACGGACTTTCCGCATAACGTCTGCCGCCGGCCATTGCAAGGATTGCCCCGCTTTCCACATCGATGGCAACGATGGCACCCTGGGCCGGCGAACCGTCCTGTTTTCTTGCCGCCATCCGTTCGGCTATGCGTTCCAATCCATCTTCCAGGGCGGCTTCGGCTGCCTGCTGCAAGGTGTAGTCGAGGGTGGTGTGAACCGTGAGCCCGCCCTTGTAAAGGGCCGTCGATCCGACGGTTTCCTCCAGATCCCGTATAATGTAATCAATGAAATACGGGGCCTTTCTGCCGCTTTGCCCCCCGGAAGGCCGGCTGTAGGAAACCGCTGTTGCCGCTTGATATTCCGCGTCGCTGATGGCTCCCGTGTCGCGCATCTGCATTAAAACGATATTGCGCCGCCGGACGGCCGTGTCCGGGTTGACCAGGGGCGAGTACACGGAAGGCGCCCGCGGCATGGCCGCGATCATGGCAGCTTCGTCAAGGGTGACATCCCGGATGGATTTGTCGAAATATCGCCTTGCGGCCATTTCCACTCCGTAGGCGCCGGATCCGAAATAGACCTGGTTAAGGTAGAGTTCCAGGATTTCGTCTTTTGTATAGCGGCGCTCCAGTTGAAAGGCCAGAATCGCTTCTCTGATTTTTCTGCGCAGAGATTTTTCCGGGGTCAGAAACAGGGTTTTTGATAGCTGTTGCGTGAGGGTGGACGCTCCTTCGGCATACCTGCCGGAGCGGATGTTGTTTACGACGGCCCGGGCTACTCCCCGCAGATCGACGCCGTTGTGCCGATAAAACTGCCTGTCCTCGGTGGTGATCAGGGCCGTGAGCAGGACATCCGGCATCTGGTGGATGGATACCGGATCCCGCCTTTGGGCGAAAAGCTCCGCCAGCACAACGCCATCCGAAGAATAGATCCGTGAAACCGCCGAAGGCCGAAAGTTTTCCAACTCCCGGATCTGCGGCAGATCCCGGCCGAGACCGACGACCGCGCCGGCTGCACCCCCCACCAATATCGCGGCAATCACCAGGCCCACGAGTCGAAGAACATGTCTCCTTTTCATCTGATCCCCTGTTTTCGTGTTTTTCCCCTTGACAGGTCCATGCTGGATGGTATATTGATTCCCAAATATTTTGATGAATAAAGGCGCGTAGCTCAGTGGTAGAGCGCTACCCCGACACGGTAGAAGTCACCAGTTCAAGTCTGGTCGCGCCTACCAATAATTTCGATAGGTTAAGGCCGGTCGCAAAAGCGCCGGCCTTAAT
>SLPT01000258.1 GCA_007131845.1 Desulfobacteraceae bacterium
GGCTGCGGAGACTATTTCACGGCCATTGCCGAATACGCACCGGACGGCGGCGGGGCAACCGGGGATGAAGCAAACCATGTATGGCAGGTTAAAGCCACGGACATCGTACTGGACATCGAGGAAAGACTGGTTCTTCGGGCCTGGCAGGAGGCAAAGCCACAGTTCTCCGATAACGGGGATGTGGATATCGAACGGATGAAGGCGCACCTTGCCGCGCAATTGAACCTCAGCCCGGAGGAAGTGGAGGACTTCTGGCTCAAGGGCGTTGAGATGGGTATGACTCTAAGGCGGTACCCGGTTCAGTGACCAACCGGAACACCGGAGTAACCACCGCAAAGCAACGTGAAAATTTAAACGCTCTTCAGGTACGAGTGTATGAAGAAAGGCACAGCACAAAGCAGATGATAACCATTTTGGACTACGGCGCGGGAAACGTTCGCAGCGTGATCAACGCCATCGAAAAAATCGGAGGAGCCGTCCGCGTGGCGGAAGATCCCGGGGCAATCCGGAACGCCGAAAAACTGGTTTTCCCCGGCGTCGGAAATTTCGGACGGATGATGGAGGTGCTTCGCGAAAAAGGCTACGTGGAGCCGCTTTTGGATTATCTGCAAGCCGATCGTCCCTTTCTGGGAATCTGCCTGGGGCTCCAGGCGCTGTTCGAGTCGAGCGAGGAAGCCCCGGGAATCGGGGGGCTGGGCTTTCTGAAAGGGAAGGTGAAACGCTTCGATGTCAACTTAAGCGTCCCGCACATCGGGTGGAACGGCATTCGCGCGCAGAGGGAATCCTCCCTTTTCAGGGGCATGACCGCGGATGAGAAGTTTTACTTCGTCCATTCCTTTCACGTCGTTCCGGAAGACCCGGAAAATATCCTCGCCTCCACCGACTACGGGACGCGCTTTACCAGCGCCGCCGGCCGGGGCAATATTGCCGCCACCCAGTTCCACCCGGAAAAAAGCGGCACGGACGGACTGCGCATCCTGGAAAATTTTCTCCTGCCGGACAAAAACGCTCCGATGCCGGTATTACAGAAAAAAGAAACAAAAGTTGCCAAACGGATCATCGCCTGCCTGGACGTTCGGGCGGATGATTCCGGACGGCTCGTGGTCACCAAGGGGAACCAGTACGACGTGCGGGAGGAAAACGGCGCGGTCCGAAACATGGGCGATCCGGCGGAAATGGCCCGCCGGTACTACGAAGACGGCGCGGACGAGATCACGTTTCTGAACATCACCGCCTACCGGGAATACCCCGTGGGGGATCTTCCCATGCTGGACGTGCTGCAGCGAACCTCGGCGCACGTTTTCGTGCCGCTGACCATCGGCGGGGGAATCCGTGCGTACACGGACCGGAACGGTAAACAGTTTTCCGCCCTGGAAGTGGCCGCCGCATACTTCCGTTCCGGCGCGGACAAGATATCCATCGGCGGCGACGCCGTGGAAATCGCGCGGCAATACCTGAAATCCGGGCTCGGGACCGGCACAAGCGCCATCGAACAAATATCGGCCGTTTACGGAAACCAGGCGGTGGTGATCTCCATCGACCCCCGGCGCGTATACGTGGACGAAGGGGATAACCCGACCGGCGTTCACGTGATCGACACGGAAATTCCCGGCCCGGAAGGCCAGCGGCGCTGCTGGTTCCAATGCACCACCCGGGGCGGCCGGGAAGGATCGGACGTGGATGCCGTGACGCTTGCGCGTGCATGCGAAGAGCTGGGTGCCGGGGAAATCCTGCTCAATTCAATCGACCGGGACGGCACTGGCGAAGGCTTCGATACCGAGCTGATCCGGGCGGTCTCCGATGCGGTAACCATTCCCGTTATCGCTTCATCCGGTGCCGGAAACCCGGATCACTTCGCGGACGTTTTCAAGAAAACCGGCGCGGAAGCAGCCCTTGGCGCAGGCATCTTCCACCGGAGGGAAACCTCGGTGGAAGCGGTGAAACAGCACCTCGAGGCAACGGTGGAGATCCGCAGGGCATCCGCCCCCACCGTTTGACACCCCGGACAGGGTTGTTTACCTTAACGGTATGAGAGAATCGTTGCCGGCAATCCATACCGGCGTTACCGATCGACACCCTCACTCATACCAGGGGTTTTTTACATGGGCGATCACCTTTTAAACGACATCGGCCCCATGCAACGGCGCGGTATTGCTGCAGGCGTCGTATCCATCTGCTCTTCCGAAAGCCACGTGATAGAAACCGCCATGCAGACGGCAGGGCGGAGAAATATATTCCTGATCATCGAGTCCACCTGCAACCAGGTTAACCAGTTCGGCGGGTATGTTGGCATGACGCCGTCGGATTTTACGTCATACATCCACGGGATCGCCCGGAAAACCGGCTACCCGGAAGCGATGCTCCTTATCGGCGGCGACCACCTCGGTCCCTATCCCTGGCGCCGGGAACCCGCTCACTCCGCCATGGAAAAAGCAAAAACCCTTGTGGGAGACTGCGTCCGGGCCGGATACGGAAAAATCCACCTCGACTGCGGCATGCCGCTTGGCGATGATCCGGCTGGTGCGGCATTCGTGGATCCGGAAACATCCGCCCGCCGAAGCGTCACCCTCTGCCGGGCCGCAGAAGCCGCACGGTCCGAAGCGCAAAGGTCAAGCGGGTTTCCTCTGTACGTCATCGGTGCGGAAGCCCCCATTCCCGGTGGATCGCTCTCAGCCCCCGGGACCGTCCCGGTGACCGAATCGGAGGAAATCGAAAGATTTCTGGATATCTGCCGGAAAATGTTTCACCGGGAGGGACTCGGAGATGCATGGGACCGGGTGGCAGCCATCGTGGTTCAGCCGGGCATCGATTTCGGGCCGGACGGCTTTGTTCAATACGATCCCGGGCGGGCAGCCCGGCTCTCGGCTTATCATCAAAATCTGCCGGGAAAAATGACCTACGAGATCCATTCAACGGACTTCCAGATGCAATCGTCTCTTTCCAAACTCGTATCGGACCACTTTGCACTGCTCAAAACCGGTCCCGTGCTGAGTTTTGCATTCCGGGAAGCGATATTCGGCCTGGCCCGTATCGAGGAAGAGTTGTTTGCCCGAAAAAGAGGCATTCGATTATCGGGTATCATGGATGTCATCGACCGGGAGATGACGGCCTATCCCGAACACTGGCATTTCCACATATCGCCGGACGACGAAAACGCCCGTATTCACAGGCTATACGGATTTATGGACCGCGTTCGCTACTACTGGAAAAACCCGGACATACAAATGGCGCTTAGAACCCTGAAAGCCAACCTGGAAACCCCGCTTCCGCTTTGCCTTGTAAGTCAGTACCTGCCGGAGTCCTTTGAGGACGCGGCCGCAGGCACCCTCCCGGCCAAAGCTTCCTTTCTGATACAAAACCGAATCACCCGGTCGCTCACGCCCTATTTCACCGCTTGCGGCCAGGACCGGCAATAAATCGCGCCTGAACGAAAACCAGGATTTTTCGTCAAGGGCATAGGATGTGCTGACGAAGGAAGCGCATCGTTCAATGCCGCCGCAACAGAGTTCACGGGACAATGACGTTTATGATGCGCTTCCTTCATCAGCACATCCTATGTTCCGTGGCAATGGGACCACACAGAAAAAGACGGTTTTCGTTCAGGCACCAAATAGTGAAAAAGTCGCTCCTTTTAAAAAAATCAATTTACTTTAACGTGAAGGTTGTTTTAGATTATGGTCCTTTTGGATCATGGCAGCCGCCCGGACGGGCAATCGGCGTTTCAGGCCGGTTTTCCCCAGTCTGCGGAAAGTTATACAACCAACTGAAAAAAATTAATATATCATGAGAGAAGATATCATAGAAACCAGGTGGCACGGCCGCGGCGGACAGGGCGCCATCACCGCGGCGAAGATCGTGGCCGAGGCGGCCTTCCGGACCGGCTACAGCGGCGTGGTCATGGCCCCGACCTTCGGCACCGAACGACGGGGGGCGCCGGTTTTCACATCCCTCAAGTTCGCCGGAACCAAGATATACGATCTGTCACCCATTAC
>SLPT01000010.1 GCA_007131845.1 Desulfobacteraceae bacterium
ACGGCCATTCATGCAGGAATTCCTACAATACTTTTTCTCCGGTATGACCAACGGGGCCATCTACGGCGTCATCGCGCTGGGTTTTTCCATGCTCTACCGGTCCACCGACCTGATCAACTTTGCCCACGGCGAATTCGTCATGATCGGGGCCCTCACCATGGTGACCCTGACCATGGGACTCCGGATACCGGTTCTGCCGGCCATTCTTATGACCACTGTGTGCGTGGCCTTTTTGGGACTCGTCTTTGAAAGACTGGCTATCCGTACGGTTCGCCGCCCGGAGCCCATTGTGCTTATTATCATCACCGTGGGCGCATCCATTTTCCTGCGGGGGGCGGCCATGCTGGTATGGGGCAAGGATGCCTATGCCATGCCATCGTTCACCACCCATCCGCCTATCGATATTGCGGGGGCAAGGCTTTTGATGCAGAGCATCTGGATTATCACCATATCGGTGCTGATTGCCGGAGGCCTGCATTTCTTCTATAAAAAGACGCTTGCCGGCAAGGCCATGCACGCCTGTGCCATTAACAAGCAGGCTGCCTGGCTCGTGGGTATTCCGTTCAAGGTCATGATCCTGCTGGCATTCGGAATCTCCACCGGAATGGGCGGCGTCGCCGGCACCATTATCGCGCCCATTACCATGCCCGCCTATGACATGGGCACCATGCTCGGACTCAAAGGCTTCTGTGCTGCAATGCTGGGCGGCCTGGGCAGTCTCTGGGGCTCTGTTCTTGGCGGGTTTCTTCTCGGCATACTCGAGGCACTGGGCGTCGGGTTCATATCCTCGGGCCTCAAGGACGCAACGGCCTTTCTGCTGCTGCTGCTCGTCTTGTATTTCCGTCCGGGCGGCATCATCAGCGCAGTTTCGGTAAAACGGTTTTAATATGAAAAAGCCAGACAAACACACCATCGCCTGCATCCTTTTCGCCGCAGGAGCTACAGCGGTCGGGCTCATGCTGGATGATCCCTATTATCTCCAGGTGCTCATCTTCATCGGGATCAACACGCTTCTGGCCCTGAGCTTAAACCTCCTGATGGGATATGCGGGCCAGATCTCCCTGGGACACGCGGCATTTTACGGAATCGGCGCCTATACCACCGCCGTGTTGTCGGCAACCTACGGAATTTCTCCCTGGCTTGCCCTTCCCGCAGCCATTTTCATGGCCATGGCCGTCGCTTACATCGTCGGCAAACCGACCCTGCGGCTGTCCGGCTATTACCTGGGTATGGGGACGCTGGGTTTCGGGATGATCGTCAGCATCGTCTTTCGGGAATGGCACAGCGTTACAGGCGGAGCATCGGGGTTCGTGGGCATTCCGCCCCTGGAAATCGCAGGCTTCGCCCTTGACACGGACCGCAGCTATTTCTTCCTGGTATGGGCAGTGGTCCTCTTCTTCTTCCTTATCAGCCGCCGGATCATCGACTCCCGGGTGGGACGCGCCCTGCGGGCCATCCACGACGGGGAGCACGCAGCCGCGGCCATGGGAGTCGACACGGCCAGGATGAAGCTGAGCATCTTCGTGCTGAGCGCAGCCATGGCATCTCTGGCGGGTTTTCTCTATGCCCACCAGATCTATTTCATCAGCCCGGAAACCTTCGGTTTTATGGCATCGATCCGGATAGTCACCATGGTGGTTATCGGGGGAATGGCCAGCATCTGGGGTTCACTTCTTGGGGCGTCTTTGCTCACCATCCTCCCGGAGTGGCTGCATGCCTTTGCAGACTACGAAATGATGGTCTACGGCCTGGTCCTCATGCTCGTGATGATTTTTCTGCCCCAGGGCCTGACCCGCGGCATTATCGATCTTTATAATAGCAGCCGGAAAAAACATGACCAGTGATGATACCATTCTCGAGATCGAATCGGCGTCCATCAGTTTCGGAGGCGTCCGGGCACTGATCGACATCGGTTTTTCCCTTGCTCCCGGGTCCATCACGGGCCTTATCGGCCCCAACGGTGCGGGGAAGACCACGCTTTTCAACCTGATAACGGGCATATTGCCGCCGGATTCCGGGCAGATCCTGTTCATGGGGCAGCCCATCACGGGAAAGCCCGTCCATGAGCTGGTCCGCATGGGCATTGCCCGGACGTTTCAAAACGTGGAACTTTTCTCCTCAATGAGCGTCCTGGAAAATGTGCAGGTTGGAATGCATACCAGGACTTCGTGCGGCATTTTCGGCAGCGTGCTTCGTACGCCGGGAATCGTCCGGGAAGAAACCCGGTCGCAGGAAAAGGCTGCGGAACTGCTCGAATTCGTGGGCCTTGGAGAACACGCGGAGCGCAAAAGCGCCGATCTGCCCTTTGGATGGCAGCGCCTCCTGGAGCTTGCGCGGGCCATGGCATCCGAGCCTAAGCTGCTGCTCCTCGACGAACCGGCCGCAGGGCTGAACACCAACGAAACGGACATGTTAGGAGAGCTCATCGAAAACATCCGGAACCGGGGTGTAACCGTTTTGCTTGTTGAACACGACATGGCACTGACCATGAAGCTGTGCGACCGGATCGTCGTCCTGGACCGGGGAAACCTCATTGCCGACGGTCCGCCGCGATCTGTCCAGGACGACGAAGCCGTGATGGCGGCATACCTTGGAAAACCCGGAAACGATAATAAAAACAAAGCGTCTCAATCGACGTGACGAAACGAACACGATATAAGGTCCTGTAGATGGAATCGATGCTTCGCATACGCAATCTGAAGTGTTTCTACGGCCGCATCATGGCCGTAAAGGGAATCAGCCTGTCGGTGAAACAAGGCGAGATTATCGCCCTGATCGGCGCCAACGGTGCGGGCAAAAGCACGCTGATGGAAGCAGTCTCCGGCATTTTACGTTCCTGGACCGGCGAGATTGTCTTTGAAGGAAAAAGCCTTAAGGGAATGGATCCCCCGGCGGTGGTCCGCTCCGGAATCAGCCTCGTCCCGGAAGGCAGGCTGATTTTTCCGCCGCTGAGCGTCTACGACAATTTGAGGCTGGGCGCCTACACGCGGCTGCGGCAGCGGGCAAAAGAAGAGGTGGAGCAATCCATGGAGATGGTCACCTCTTTGTTTCCCATCCTGGAGGAACGCTTCACCCAGCCGGCAGGGACCCTTTCCGGCGGGGAGCAGCAGATGCTGGCCATCGGCCGCTCGCTGATGGCAAAACCCCGGCTGCTCCTGCTGGATGAACCGTCCATGGGGCTTGCACCGCTGATCGTGGAAAAAATTATGGAAGTCCTGGAGACGCTTCGCCGGCAGGGTCTTACCATTGTACTGGTGGAGCAGAATGCCCGGGCGGCGCTTGAAGCTGCCGACCGGGGATATGTGTTTGAAACCGGCACTGTCGTGCTGGAGGGAAAGGCGGATGATCTGCTTTCCGACCAGAACGTGAAACGCGCCTATCTCGGCAAGGACTACGAGGAATTTGACGATGAACAACGATGACTTTTTGAGCTATTCGCCGGAAGACAAGCATCAGCTCCAGCTTGAAAGGCTCCAGAGCACCCTGAACCGGGCGTTTCGACAGGTCAGCTTCCACCGGAAGCGCATGAAGGCGGCCGGCATCGAACCGGGGCAAATTGAATCCGCGGCTGACGTGACGAAACTCCCCTTCCTGGAGCGGGCTGATTTCAACGAGCACTATCCTTATGAACTTTTCGCCGTTCCCCTGCGGGATATCGTCCGCATCCATACCGCGCCGGGAACATCGAGACACCCGACCGTCAGCGGATATACGGCACAGGATCTGACCAACTGGCAGCACATGACCCGACGGGCGCTTTCCGCCGCATCGGTATCCCCGAACGACATCCTCCAGATCGCCTTCAACCCGGGCCTTGCCAACTGGGGCCGGGATTACAAGGATGCAGCGGAAGATATGGGCGTCAGCGTCATCCCCAACACGTGGCTCTCCACGGACAAGCAGTTCATGGTACTGCGAGACTACAAAACAACCGTCCTGGTCACTTCTCCGGCCTTCGCCCTGCAACTTGCAGCCTACAT
>SLPT01000366.1 GCA_007131845.1 Desulfobacteraceae bacterium
CGCGCAAATCCCGTATAAACAGAACGAGTCCTTCGAGCCGGTCGTCCTCGAACAGGCGGATGGCAGAAACCTGCACCGGAATCCGGCGCTTTTTTACGTCAAAAAGAACGGTCTCGAAAAGGGAGAGGCAGTGCCTGCCGCCCAAAGCGTCGCTGTCGAGTTCTTTTTCCATCCTTGCCCGCTCATTTTCGGGAAACAAACGCGCCATGGTTATTTCCGAAATCAGGCGGTCCTTTTCGACGCCCGTGAGTTGTTCCATGCTCCGGTTGGCCAGAATGATGCGCCCTTCGACATCGCAGGCCGCAATGGCATCCATGGAGCTTTCGATGAGCTTTCGCTGAAAGTTGATGCTCCGGACAAGTTCCCGCGCGGTAAGCGTCTTGTCCCGCTCCAGGAGCTGCATGTAATCCTTGAGCTGTTTTCTGGAGGTAAAGCGCTGAATGGCGCGATGAAGTGCCAGATGCAGGGCGTCGTAGTTGAGGGGCTTGGTCACGAAATCGGAGGCATCGAGCTGCAGGGCCCGGATGGCCAGCTCGATGTCTGCAAACGCGGTGATAATGATCACTTCCGTTTCGGCAAACTCCTTTTTCACCGCATCGAGCACGGCAAGCCCGTCCATCACCGGCATCCGGATATCGGTGATGACGATTTCGGGCCGGGTGTCGCGCACCCGCTGAAGGCCCTCGCGGCCGTCTGCCGCCGTATGAACAATATAGTCTGCATCTTCAAGGGCGATCCGCACTACGTCGCGGATATCCTTTTCATCGTCGATCAGAACGACCGTCCACTGCTCGGAAGGTTCCATCCACATGCTCCGGAATACGGTGGTTCAGGCCTTGATGCGTGATGCGAATCAGGCCGCCGGGTTCGCGCCGGCACACCGGCAGCGCATTTCCATGGTTTGCCTTACACAATGTAGTATATACCCGGGCGCTTTGCAAATCATTACGAAAACCCTGTAGGAAACCCGGACCCAACCATATAAAATTTCCATCTGCGTTGACAGGCGCCCACTGCATCCTAATGATTATGCTTTAGCAACGCTGTCTGTCTATAGACGGCGCACGCCCGGAAACATGCCATTAAAAAAAGGAGATTCCAATGGATCGTTTGCAGTACAGCAACATAATAGAAGATGCCATACAAAGCGAAATCGACTCCCAGGTTTTTTACAGGGAGGCTGCGGAGGCCCTGGAAAACACCCTTCTGAAGGAAATGTTTCTTTCCTTCGTGGAAGAAGAAAAGCGCCACGAGGATACTTTGCGCCGGTTTCTGGAAACCATGCCCGATGATCTGCCGTTTGATGAATCGACGGACTTTCATGTTTCAGAAACCATCCCCGCCCCGCGCGTTTCGGCGGAGATGAAGCCGGCGGATGCCTTCGCCCTTGCCATGAAAAAGGAAGAAGAGGCCATGAAAGCCTATACCGCCCTTGCTCAGGCCTGCACCGATGAAGCGCAGAAAAAAATACTGCTTGAGCTTGCAGCCATGGAGCGGGCGCACAAGCTGAAAATGGAAAAAGCCTTTACCGACACCGGGTATCCCGAATCGTGGTGAAACAGGATCCGGCGAATGCGGCCCGCGATTTTTGTCAGGCGGACCGCGTCCGCCGGATCCAGGGTGCGGCATTTTTCCGCACGCCCGGAGTCCATCATCCCTCGAGGGCCGCGTGAACAATCTTTCCGGCGTCTTCCTGAATCCGTTGCAGGTGCTTTTCCCCCTTGAAGCTTTCGGCATATATTTTATAAATGTCTTCGGTCCCGGAAGGTCGGGCTGCGAACCAGCCGTTTTCCGATGCAATCTTGATCCCGCCGATGGGTGCGTCATTACCGGGGGCGCGGGTGAGACGGGCCGTAATGGGCTCTCCTGCCAGGGTGTCCGCCCGGATGTGCTCCGGAGAGAGCTTTTTCAAAATTTCCTTCTGCGCGCGATCCGCCGGGGCGTCCATTCTATCATAGACGCATGTGCCAAAACGGTCTTCGAGTTCCTTGTAGATCTCTGCAGGGTCCTTCTCCGTGACTGCCAGGATTTCAGCTCCCAGAAGATTCATGATAATGCCGTCCTTGTCCGTCGACCAGGCGGTGCCGTCTTTGCGTAAAAAGGATGCGCCAGCGCTTTCTTCCCCGCCGAACCCGAAGGAGCCATCCAGAAGGCCGTCGACGAACCATTTGAATCCCACGGGAACCTCGCACAGAGGTCGGTTCAGATGCCGGGCCACCCGGTCGATCATGGCCGTAGAAACCAGGGTTTTCCCCACGGCGGCATTTTCCGGCCATCCGGGCCTGTTCTGAAACAGATACCAGATGGCGGTGGACAGGTAATGGTTGGGGTTGAGCAGTCCCGCTCCCCGGACCACGATGCCGTGCCGATCTCCGTCCGTATCGTTTCCAAAAGCAATATCAAATTGATCCTTGAGCCCTATGAGACCGGCCATGGCATAACGGGACGAGCAGTCCATACGGATTTTTCCGTCTTTGTCCACATGCATGAACGCGAAAGACGGATCGATGGTGCGGTTGACGAGCTCAATTGCGATATCATAGCGATCGGCAATGGGCTCCCAGTACCCGATGGCGGAACCGCCCATGGGATCGACGCCGATCCGCAGCCCGGCCCGGGCAATGCATTCCATGTCTACGACATTTTCCAGATCACTTACGTAGCTTGTTACATAATCGTGTTTTAAGGTCGTTTCCGCTTTCATCGCCTTTTCGAACGGCATGCGCCGGACTCGGGCGGTCCCTTCGGCCAGAAACTCGTTGGCCCGTTTTGCGATGGCATCCGTGACGTCCGCACCGGCTGGGCCGCCGTGAGGCGGGTTATACTTGAAGCCGCCGTCCCTCGGGGGATTGTGGGACGGGGTAATCACGACACCGTCGGCGGACGCCTGCTTGTTTTTTCGATTCCAGGTCAAAATGGCATGGGAAATCACGGGCGTTGGTGTATAGCCCATGTCAGCGGGGATCATGACGTCCACGCCGGCCGCTGCAAACACTTCCAGGGCCGAGACGAACGCGGGCTCGGACAAGGCATGCGTATCCATTCCCAGAAACAGCGGGCCGGAGATATTCTTCGATGTCCTGTATTCGCAGATTGCTGCGGAAATCGCCAGGATATGATCTTCGTTGAAGCTTCCGTCCAGGGAGGATCCGCGATGTCCGGACGTGCCGAACGTCACCTGCTGCGCCGGATCAGCAGGGTCCGGCACTTTGTGATAGTATGCCGCGACAATCCGGGGTATGTGATCCAACAGTTCCTGTGGCGCTTTTTTACCAGCCAGTTCATGAACACTCATATCGTCCTCTTTCTCTGTCATCGGAGGTTGACGGTTACAAATAAATCGCATGAAAATTTAAGCATCTGAAACGAATTTCGGCTTTGCCTCATCGAGTCGGATGGACGCCCGCTCTCCTGCAAGCCGCACCGGTGGCCTGCATTGCATCTTTGCACCAAATGCCTCTGTTTATGCAGGGTTTTAAGTGCGTTAAGCCGCCGGAGCAATGGGATTTGAAACGAACATTCGGAAACAGTCGGTTTTTTCAAAGTATAACCATGAAAAAGAGGTTCAGGCAAGGAGTTTGTCCGGATAAAGGGCGAGTCGTTGAAACAGTGGAAACAAAAAAAACCGGGCGGAAAAAAATTTTTCCGCCCGGTCCCGCCTTCATGGCTATAGAAGGTGGAGTTAGAAGGGCTGCTCTTCACCCTGTGCGGGGTCCTGGGGTTGTTCGAATCCGCCATTATCCTGCTGCATGGGATCCTCACCAGGCGCATCGCAACCTATGGCGAAACCTGCCATCATCATAGCGGCCAGTGCGAGAAAAAACAGTCTTTTCATGACATCCTCCTTTTAAGGGTGAATTGAATAGTTTCAAAGAATCCGGATATTCGGTGTGTTCTTTGTTACTGTAAAACCTTGCACCTGTCGTGCCAACCAAATAACAAAATACCAGATA
>SLPT01000248.1 GCA_007131845.1 Desulfobacteraceae bacterium
TATTGATAATCCGCATATCGCCGGGATCCACGAGCTGAAGCGGATAATCCGCCACGAGGGAACCTACCGCGCCCGCATCCATCCGGCGGTAGGGGGATGCCGGGATGCATCCCTCGCTTTTGGAAGAAGGGATCGAATCGATGGTCGAAAAAATGGTTTGCTCGAAGTCGTCCGCAAACCGGTCGAACCGCTCGGCAATGGCCGATGAAGAAAATCTGCGGTAAATCCGTGCTGCCGCCCGCAGACCCGCAAGGCCCCAGAAATCGTCCCAGTAGTAATAATCATTGGGTCCCAGATGTTCGGCTGAAAAACCGGCCGGAAGCAGTCCCTCATGTGGCCGGCCGGTTTTGCGACGGATCCGTTTTTTTTCGATCCACATGCCGCCCTTGTACACGGCATCGAGCCATTTGCGGGAGGGCGTTTTCCCGGATACCGCCAGGTATCTCTCCATAATCCACAGGACCTGGCCGTTGGAGTCCCATTCGCCTTCCTGGCTCTGGAAGTACCCGCTCCATTTCTGACGCTCCGGAAAGGTATCCAGACGCTCAAAAGCCCTGTCCAGCAGATTGACCCCCAAAAGGGAATGGATCATCAGGCAGGCATCCCGGAACCAGAACCGGAAATACGTGTACGGCCCGGGAACCACTTCTTCGGCGGAAAGAAGCAGAAGCGTCTGCAGGGCCGTATCATAGAGACGGGTCAGCCGTTCATCCGGTATATTCAGGCGGGCGGCATTTTCCAGATTTTTTTCCCACCCGTTCGGGTCCGGCCGCGCGGTCCGCTCGGGAATGGCTGCGGAAATATCCGTCATCACGCGAATCCGTTTTCCTTCTTTTCCGATCCTGAAAAACGCGGCGGACGTGGCCAGCCCGACCCCGCAATGAACCCTGGATACGCTTTCGGGCTGCTCCCACTTGTGAATGATGTCTCCTTCGTGATACACGGAAAAAAGAACCTTTTCCGGCGCTTCATCCGGATATACCCTGGTTTTCCGGTTTACCAGCCAGTAAGGAACAGGGCCTTTCTCAAACGAGACGTTTTCGATAAACTGGATGCCTTCCGGATTGTAAGGGCGAATGCCGATCACAAGCCAGCCCGCTTTCGGTGCGGAGGCGGAAACGTCCAGGGAGGCATACAGGCTGCGGCCTTCATGCTCCATCCCCGCCGTGCTCCGGAGTTCAAATCCGTCTTCTTCGTGAACGGTCTCGACCCGGAGCCCCGAATTGCAACGGATAACCTGTTTTGCCTCGATTCTGCGGGAGGGTATGAACAAGGTTCCGTCTTCGCAGATAATCCAGCAGTCCAGGGACCATCCGTCATAAAGGGGCGTGAACAACCCCTGGGGATCGACAATGGGATATACCGGTGTATCGGGATATCCGACGGCGGTCCAGTTCCTGTGGGTCAGATTCACATGGGAAAAGGAAAAGGCCCGGGGAATGAAAGACGGATCTTTCGGATTGAACTGCCGTTCCACCCAGAAAGGCCATACCCAGTCCAGGTTGTACTGGATGGCCCGGGAATTGATAAGCCCCCGGGCATGGAAAATAATGCCCGCGCGCAGAAGCTCGATAGGCTCCTGGACCTCCGAGGGCTGGGCAAAGCGGCGCACCCGCGCGGCAACGCGGAACGGGTCGATAATGCCGTAGCGCTTTGCGGTTCTCTTGATCAGAAACTTCCATGGGAGAAATCGTGTTATCATATACGGTATTATAATCCTGACAGCTTGTTTTTCAAAGGGCTTTATCCCTCTTTTACAATATGGTACAGTCTATGTCGTGCCTTGCAAAGGCCATTATTGACGGCTTCGTAAAAAGTCCAATATATGCGTTACGCGCGATTTCTCAGAATTTGCGGCTTACGCCCTGTAGACATGCACGTACGATAAGTACTCTGCATTCTTCGAAATAGCGCAAGCCTTGATCTTGAACTTTTTACAAAACCGTCGGATCGCGACTTTTTACGAGTCCATCATTTATTGACCAGAATACCATTTCATCAGGCAACGTTTCAAGACAACCGATCAGGAGCAACCATGACCGACAAACCCGAGGACCACTTCAAAAACCCCGACAGCACCGAACCATCCCCGGAAATATCCCCGGAAGCTTCCCATGAACCTTACAAGGAGCCCACCGAAGACCCGCAAGAGCCGAAAACCACCACCGATGAGGAGGATTTTGCAACCCTTCTGGAAAATTCCATGAGCAGCGCAAAAGATGATCTCCGGGTAGGCGAGGAAATCAACGGCGAAATCATCTCAATCGGAAACCAGGGTATTTTCATCAACACCGGCACCAAGGTGGACGGGGTCGTGGAAAAAAACGAACTGGTAAACGAAAACAACGAGCTGGAATACCGCGTGGGGGACGTTCTCAAGCTGTACGTGATTTCCATAGATGACGGGGAAATCCGGCTTTCCCGTGCAATGTCCGGCCCGGGAAGCGAAAACCGCCTCTATGATGCACAAAAAAGTGCCGTACCGGTGGAAGGCCGGGTTACCGAAACCTGCAAGGGAGGGTTCCGGGTTGCCATCATGGGGAAAACCGCTTTCTGTCCGGTCAGCCAGATGGATGTAAACTATATTGAAAATCCGGAAGAATACGTCGGAAAAGACTACGAATTTCTGATTACCCGCATCGAATCGCGGGGGAAAAACATCGTGGTATCCCGGAGGGATCTGTTAAACCGCTATATCGCGGAAGAGCGGGAAAAATTTCTCCGGACGGCTCAGCCGGGCGATATACTGGAGGCCCGGATCACCCGGATAATGAGCTATGGCGCATTTGCGGAAGTGGCCCCCGGCGTGGAAGGCATGATCCATATATCCGAGCTGGGATGGAGCCGCGTGGAGCGGCCCGAGGAAGCCGTGTCGATCAACGATACGGTGCAGGTCGCCGTGTTGGGCATCGAGCAGACCGGGGACAAAAACCGGCCGGTAAAAATTTCCCTGTCCATGAAGTCCGCCATGGCGGATCCATGGACTACCATTTTCGACCGGTACGCGGAAGGGGACAAGCTTCGGGGTACGGTCACGCGACTTGCCGACTTCGGCGCTTTCGTGGAGCTGGAACCCGGCATCGAAGGACTCGTCCATATCAGCGAGATCAGTCACCGCCGCATTGCCAAAGCCGGGGACGTGATCTCTTCCGGGGATGTCGTTGCCGTGACCGTCAAAAAGATCGATTCCGCCGCCCGAAGGATTTCACTTAGCATGAAGGATGCCGAAGGGGATCCGTGGGTCGATATCGAAAAGACCTATCCAATCGGCCAGAGCGTTGCCGGACGCATTGAAAAAAAGGAGAAGTTCGGCTTTTTCATCGAGCTGGAACCCGGAATCACCGGGCTGCTGCCGGCCTCCAAAATCCGTAATGCCGCGGAAAAGGGCGGCAAAGATATTGAACAGCTGAAGCCCGGCGACACGATCCGTGTGGTTGTGGACACCATCGACACGACCAGCCGCAAAATGTCACTGGGACTGGGGGATGCTCCGGATGAAGACGATTGGAAGGCCTATGAAAAAGAAGCCATCCGGCCGGAAGCAAAACAGCAATCATCCGGCGGAGGCTTGGGTGATCTGGCTGAAAAGCTCAAAGCCGCAATGAAAGACCAGCAGCAGGAGGAGTGATTTCTCTTTAAGGGGCATCAGTTTATATATATGATGCGCTTCGTTCCTCAGCACATCCTATGGATGATCCCGTAACTTATAGGATGTGCTGACGGAGGAAGCGCATCGCTTGAATAGTCCCCCCAATCCACAACACTGGACCTTTTACTTAGTGGCTGAACGAAAACCGTCTTTTTCGCCAATCTCTGCGTCCGGCTCAAATTTTAATCCTCAAAATACGCCGAGTATTCCTGCGGTTAAAATTTTCGCCGTCCTTGACCTTGACGAAA
>SLPT01000198.1 GCA_007131845.1 Desulfobacteraceae bacterium
CCGATCCCTCCCAGGAAAAGGGCAATTGCAGCCACCACGGAAAAACCCAGCATTAATTTGCTTCCCAACTTCAAATTCTTAAACATTAAATCTCCTATCCTGGATTAGTCGAAAAGGGGTTGATACTGTATTTCACCTGAAAAAACAGGGATACCCGGGCTGAACTTCCGCTTCAGTGCGAGTTACTTGGTATACTTATCGGCAGCAAAACCAGAATATTTAGGATTGGGAGGCATCAAAAGTTGATGAACTCGTAAAAAGTCTCGATCCGACGGCTTTGTAAAAAGTTCAAGATCAAGGCTTGCGCAATTTCGAAGAATGCAGCGTACTTGGCGTACGTGTATGCCTACAAGGCATAAGCCGCAAATTCTGAGAAATTGCGCGTAACGCAGATATTGGACTTTTACGAAGTCGTCAAAGTTCAGGCTGGCAAATTGAAACGTACACGGCAGGGAAACATTAAATTTCGGTAATTAATCAAAAGGTTAGCGCAGCGATTTGCAGCTGCCCGCTTATCCTGCGGGGCTCAGTAATACGGAAAACATGTAGCAGGCCGGGTCGGTGTTGAAGCGGTCGATCTCTGCGCCCCGGTCGCGGGTGCTGCCGGTGATCGATGCGACCCCGATTCCCTTGTCATTGATTCGTGAAGATCTCCACCCACAACCCTTCGATACCGGTTGACCAAGGGACTGTGAACCGGACAGTCATCCAGATGGAAGCCCGAAATATCCCGGTGGACCACGACCTCGTGCGCAGCCTGCTCAACCGCCTGGAGAAGGGATGTTACGAAAAGATCCTGGCAGAACATAAGGAGGAAGAAGCCCGAAGCGCAGCCTGGGCGCATCCTCCGGGCCGCCGTATTACCGGGAAAGAATCGCCCGCGCCCGGCTTTCGGTTTTCCGGTCCACGAACCGCGCAGTGGACATGCTGCTGAAAAACGACGCCATGTCGACGCGCGTCTCCACCGCCTTGACCTCGCCGGGCAGGTGAATGGATACCCCGCCGCCGTCCACCCGGAGATCGTATTCGCCTTTTGCCAGGCGGATGGATGTGGTAATGCAGCCCCATTTCATTTCACGCGCGACCAAAAGGGCCGCATCCTTTTGCTTGTTACTCCAGGTTCCGGATCTTCCGCCTTCTCCGGCTGCAGGGCGCAGCAATTCCCGCAGGGGAGGACATTGCGGCGGGGCCGGCCCCGGGCTCAGGCCGGTTTTCAGATACCGGTGCGCGGCTGCGGCCATCCGTATGGATACGGCCCGCTCCAGTCCCGGACTGTCGCGCAGGCCGAGCGGCAGGCCGATCCATTTTTCCCGTGCGGCAAAAAGAAGACAGGCAGCCAGGTAATCCTGCTCGTTTAGCATGAAATGAAAAAAATCAAGCAACTCCGTGCACCGGTCCCGCAGAAAAAACAGGATCAGGGCCCGGCGAAACGGGCCGGCATGATCTTCAAGCAGTTCGGTTGCGCTTTTATCCCCAAGGCCGTTCAATGACCGGAGATCGTCCGCCAGACGCCCCATCGCCTCTTTGGTTTTTCCATCCAGCGACGCCACGGATCGCTCCAAAAGCGCCAGCACGACCTCCCTTTCCGCTTTTCTTTCACCTGGTACTTCTCCCGCATGGATGATTTCTTCGACAACGGCCCAAAACAATTCGCTGGAGGCGGATTCCCCGCCCTGCTCCATCTCATTTGCAATCCGGTCTTCAAGACTTCCAAAGAGGACTTTGGCGTTCTCGCCACCGGAATCTGAATCCCCGAAGGCCGCAAGGCAGGCCCGGGCCGCATCATCGCCCATGTTTCCGCAGTGAAGCAGCATGGCAAGCATCGCCCCGTAGGCCAGAAACCGGTCCATAGAGATATTTGGGGAAATCGTGGCAGGGATACCGGAAGAATTATCCGTGCCGGAACTTCCGGCAGGCATCACGATATCCGGGCCGGACTTCTGGAAAAGCGCTTTGCGAACCACGCGCTTGAACGCATTCAGGGGCACGTTGGTATAATCGGCCGCATCTTTTTCGCATTCCTTTTTATCATCGGCGGACTGAAAACAGATGGCCTCGATAAGGACCGTGGGCAGCGGAGCAGGCAGGAACAAACCGATCTGCGCTTCCGTCCGGTCTTCGGGCAGATGCGCGGCGCGGGTTTTCCCGCCGGGCCCGGCCGCGATGCACGGACCTTTGACCGAAGCCAGGTTGAGCGCCACCACCACGGGCTTGAGCGACCGGGTTTCCCGAACGCTCATGTCGATCATTTTCCCGGGGATTTTTTCCGGAAACACCGGGATCCATCCTTTCATAACCGAAAGACTGTCCTCGTAATACTTATCACCGAAACCGGCCGGCGGAAGGATCATCCCTGCGGCCAGCATGTACATCAGGTTCAGCTGGTTGGTGACAAAATACCAGGTATCGGGTGCTTTTGCTTTCGGCTGGCTTCCGGGTTCCGGATCGAACCATGCCATGGAACTTTGGGAGTGTGTGCTGTTTGGATTATTTTGCATGGGCGCCGCTCCAATGAGTCAGAATCGTACAATCATCCGGTAAAATCCGGTTTACCGGGCAATGGGTGCCGGCCTTACGGATCAGGAAAACACGTTCCTTCGCACGGGCCACCATCACGTAAAAAAGCCTTCGCATCTCGTCCTCCATGTTGGCATGGCAGGGAAAAGCGTGGATATCGCCGATAAGGACCGTATCGAACTCCAGGCCCTTGCAGCTCCGGGCGTTGATAACAAAAATCCCCCCCGCATCGAACCGGAGTTCGCTCGGAAGCCCATAGGCATAGGTTTCGATGCGGGGCGCGCCCAAATCGAGCCGGATCGATCCGGATGCTGCCAGGTCTTTCAGGGCATCGTAATAGCGCTTCCGGACATCGTTATTGGGAACGATCACGCCAATGAGCTTTTGCGGATCCCTATCTGCAAGCTTCAGAATCCGCGCGGCAAGCGTTGAAAAATCCCACCGGCAGCCATGGCCGTATTCCACCAGGACTGGTGGCATATCAGAGGACGCGCACGCTGGCAGGTCGGGTGCGGGCGTGGCCGGATCGTGCGGGTAAAATGCCGAAGCCAGACGGGCAACAGGGTGCGTGTTGCGGTAATTCTGCCGCAGTTCGACCACCGCTTCCGGCTCGACAGCCAGAACATTTTCCAGCTGCTTACGCGACGCATTTTCCGGAGTGATGGCCTGGTTCTGATCGGCCACCACGTAAAAATGCTCAAAGCCCATCCGGATCAGGGCGCTGTAAAATGTTGGGGGCATGTCCTGCCCCTCGTCGATGAACAGGTGAGCGGCCTCGTTACCGTCCGGGTCCACCGCCCAGGCCGCGCCGCCCTGCTGCGCTTCAATGAGCACGGAAATCAACGCGTTCCAGTCAATACCCGAATGGCCGCTTTCTTCCTGCCGGCGGGGAACCGGCTGATTCGTCCGCCTGTGAAAAAGCGCCATGAACCATTTCATCCACGTGGCACTTTCCATGCTCTCGCCGCAAAGCTGGCGGGATGCTTCATGGAGCAGCCGGTTGTACACCAGAAAAAGGCTTTTCGTGCCGGATGCCTGATGGGCGAAGCGTCGCAGCCGGAGCAGCACCACCACCGTCTTTCCCGTACCCGGCCCGCCGATAACCAGGTGGCAACCGTCCAGGGGCAGGCGGACGGCCCGCTCCTGCTCCTTGCTCAGTTCATGAATGCCTGGCAGTTCGAATTTGCGTTTCGCCATAGATCAAGAATCGCTTCTGTTTCAACCAAAAATTTGATGCACTCGTAAAAAGTCGTGGCCTGACGGCTTTGTAAAAAGTCCAAGATCAAGGCTTGCGCAATTTCGAAGAATGCAGCGTACTTGGCGTACGTGTATGTCTACAAGGCGTAAGCCGCAAATTCTGAGAAATTGCGCGTA
>SLPT01000169.1 GCA_007131845.1 Desulfobacteraceae bacterium
GCCGGACAAGCCGCCCGCAGCCCCGATTGATCTGCGGGTGCTCAAAGAGATGGTGGGGGACGCCCCGGACGTCATCGATAACTTACTGGCAGACTTCCGGAAAACCGCCCGCGAAACGTCCGGGGCCATGCGCAGAGCGCGTAAGGATAGAAACACTGCCGCCCTGGCAGAGCAGGCTCACAAGCTCAAATCAGCCGCACGGTTTTCAGGTGCCCGGGCACTGGGGGATCTTTGCGCCCAGTTAGAAGCGGCAGGAAACGAAAATACGGAAGAAGCAATCAAGAGGCACTTTCCGGAATTCGAGGCAGAAATGGCCCGGGTGGATGCATATCTTCAACGCCACGCGGAAAACCGGGCGAAGCCCTCGGAATAAACCACGTGAAGGAAATAGATTCAATGGAAAACCGGACCATGAAAATCCTGATCCTGGACGATGACCCCTTCATGATCCAGCTGATGGCCACGATGCTTGAAAGGCTGGGATACGATCGCATCACAACCGCCGAACGGGGGGCGGATGCCCTTGAATGCATCAGCAGCTCCGGCAGCACGCCGGATTTGGTACTGTGCGATTTGATCATGCCCGAAATGGACGGCCTGGAATTCGCCCGAAACCTGGTGACCCAACGTTACAACGGGGCGCTTATCATTGTCAGCGGGGCGGACCACCGTATCCTGGAGTCGTCTGAAAAGCTGCTGCAAGCCCATAGCATACGGGTACTGGGAAGACTGCACAAGCCCTTCAACAAGGACGAACTGAAAGAACTTCTTGACAAGTGGTCACCGCCGCCGGAGCCTGCCGGAACATCCCGCAGAAAAGTATACAGCCCCGAAGAAATCAGACATGCAATCGAAAACCGGGAACTGATCAGTTTCTACCAGCCCAAGGTCGATGTTGCCACGGGACGGGTGGTTGGCATGGAAAGTCTTGTGCGCTGGCGCCATCCGGAAGACGGACTCGTATTTCCGGACCAGTTTATCGGCGTGGCCGAGGAAAGCGGGCTCATCGATGAGGTCACCCGGCTTGTATTGTCGAACTCTCTGTCCACCGCCCGTGCCTGGCACGATGCGGGCATGGGGATAGGAATTGCCATCAACATCTCCATGGACAACCTGAAAACACTTGATTTTCCTGACTTAATCGATAAAAAGATCCATGAAGCCGGCGTTTCTCCCGATCAGGTCACCCTGGAAATCACGGAAAGCCGGCTGATGGAAAACCACCTTCTTTCCCTCGAGGTGCTTACCAGGCTCCGGCTGAAAGGGTTCGCCCTTTCCATCGATGACTTCGGCACCGGCAACTCCACACTGGCGCAACTGCGCGACATACCGTTTTCCGAAATGAAAATCGACCGTGGATTTGTCCATGAGGCCTGCTGTGCCAATGCCACCGTCCGGGCCATCTACCACGCAAGCCTGGACCTGGCCGGGCAGATCGGCATGAGCGTGGTGGCCGAAGGCGTTGAAGACGCTGAAGACTGGGACTTTCTGAGACAAACGGGATGCGGTATGGCCCAGGGATACTTCATTGCCCGGCCCATGCCCGAACACTGTATATCGAAATGGCTCGATTCCTGGAACCAACGTCTTTTGGAAGACAATATTGTTTGACGGTTTTCGTTCAGACACTATATTACCCTATCGGATATAAAAACCATGCCCCGGCATAACCAACACACTATTAATGTTGTTTTTCCAGGCAACATAATGAAAGCCTTAATCGGCTTTTTCATCGTGTTGTTCTGTTTTTTTACTGCTGCAGGGCATACCGCCGAAGACCCGACGTTTCTTTCCCCGGAAGAAATCCGGTGGCTTCGCCAGCACGGTTCGGAACTTACGGTTGCGCCGGACCCGCACTATCCGCCGGTTGAATTTTTCGATGAAAACGACGTTTTCAGGGGCATCTCCGCCGACTACCTTGCACTGATCCAGGAAAAGCTGGATACGGAATTTAAAATCGTCCGGCTGGATAACTTCCAGGACATTTTAGACAAGGCCAGAAGCCGGGAAATCGATATCATCCTGTCAGCCATCGATACCGAGGGCCGTCGCAGTTATCTCGATTTTACAACCCCCTATATCGAAATTCCCAATGTCATCGTCGTCCGACAGGATGATACCCGCCACCTTTCCGTATCCGACCTGGAGGACATGGCAGGCATCGTCTACCAGGCGGGGTATACCATCGGAGACATCCTCCGGGAAGAACACGGTATTATACACGCTCTTCCCACAACAGATCCCGCCCGGGCGCTGCGGGATCTGTCCACGGGCCGCATCAACGCCATGGTCGGCAATATCGGCGTCATATCCCACTACGTTCGCCGGGAAAACATCACCAATCTCCGGGTAGCAGGCGACTGCAATTATGACGACGTGATATCGATCGCATCACGAAACGACATGCCCGTTCTGAACGACATCATAGAAAAAACCCTTGGACAGATCACCGCGCGGGAGCGAAACCAAATTTCAGAGCGGTGGATACAAATGGAAATGCCGGGTTTTCGCATAGACAAGCGTTTCTGGATTGCTGCCGGAGGCGCTGTCGGGCTCCTGCTTGCAATGACCGGATTGTTTTACCTGTGGAACCGAAGCCTGAAGCGGCAGGTCAGCGCAAAAACCATGGAACTTCAAAAAAGCGAAGAAAAATACCGCATTATAGCCGAAAACACGGCCGACGTGATTTCAATTCTCGATCTTGATCTGAAATTCGTTTATGTCAGTCCCGCCATTACCCGGATGACCGGCTATACGGTTGAAGAAGCCATGGACAATCCGGTCGAAACGATCCTTGCGCCTGAATCTCTGTCAAAAGTGGTGGAGATCTTCGAGGCCGAAAGGAGACTTGAATCCACGGGGCAAGCCGATCCCCACCGGAGCCGTACCGTGGAACTCGAACATTACACCAAAAACGGACGATCCATCTGGGTAGAGGTGGTCTTTTCCTTTCTGCGCGACGAAAACGGACGCCCGACCGGCATTCTTACCGTGGGGCGCGACGTCACGGCCCACAAGGAAGCGGACATGGAGCGGGAGCACCTGGAGGAACAACTCCGGCACGCTCAGAAAATGGAAGCGGTCGGCCAGCTAGCCGGCGGGGTGGCCCACGATTTCAACAACATGCTCTCGGTAATCAACGGGTATGCAGAAATGACGCTGGAGAGCATTCCGCCCGACGACCCCCTGCATGCCCAGGTCCGGGAAATCATGAAAGCCGGCCTCCGGTCGGCCGACCTTGTCCGTCAGCTGCTGGCATTCGCCAGGAAGCAGACCATCGCCCCCATACCGCTGAACCTGAATAAAACCATTGAAGGGATGCTCAGCATGCTCCGGCGTCTCATAGGAGAGGATATCGACCTGCTCTGGATTCCGGGGGAAAACCTGGCATCCGTCAAAATGGACCCCTCCCAGGTCGACCAAATGCTGGCCAACCTGGTGGTCAATGCCAGGGATTCGAATGAAAATGGCGGGAAAATAACCATCGAGACGCAGAACGTCCGCTTCGACAGCCAGTATTGCCGGCTTCATCCGGGCTTCATGGAGGGGGATTTCGTGATGATGGCCGTAAGCGACGACGGCTGCGGCATGGACGAAGAGACTAGGCGCCGGCTTTTCGAGCCCTTCTTCACGACCAAGCCGCAGGGCAAGGGAACCGGCCTGGGAATGCCCATGGTATACGGCATCGTCAAGCAAAACAAGGGGTTTATCAATATATACAGCGAAGTGGGAACCGGGACCACCATAAAGCTCTATCTTCCCCGGCTGGATGAAAAGGAAAAGGATACCGAAGTACCTAAACACCCTGAACCCCATGATACCCCGGCTTCAGGCGGAGAAACCATCCTGCTTGTGGAAGATAACGCCCAATTGA
>SLPT01000130.1 GCA_007131845.1 Desulfobacteraceae bacterium
CCGTCTTGAGGCTCAAAAAACACTTCTTGAAAAAAAAATTGCGGATTATCAGTACCTGAAATCTGAAATCGAAAAGGCCATGGAAATTGCCGCGCTTTGTGATGGCTGCCGCAAGGAACCGACGGCAGACAATTGCAAACAATGCGATGTGGTGCGTTCGGCAGCAAACGTTCCGTTGCCGATCAGGGCCATATTATAACACTGTAGGTTCATGTTCATACGGAAAGCTTTTACCCGTAAAAAAGGTTTCTTTCAATTATTGCAACCTTGTTCCCCGCATCCGCAAGGTGAACTGCCAGGGCCGGACCCGCCTGCCCGGTACCGATAATGATTGCATCGAATTGTTGCATCGCTGCCCCCCAGTAGAATTAAGGGATTTTATTCGGGTAATATGGCTACTGTCCGGCCTGTTTCACATGTTCTACCAGATCCGAAATGCGGCTCCAGCCGTGCTTTTCATGCAGCTCCCGGGTGGTGAAGAGTACGAAGGTGTTGTTGGCGGGCGCATAATCGAGCCATACCACATCGTGATGTTCGTCGTACCAGTCCCGAACCAGCTCCCAGCATTGCCGGGGATCGGATACCACCTCGCCGTGCCCCATGACATTCATCAGGCCGGTGCCGGTGTATTCCCAGTAGAGATCGATGCGGCCGGAGAAAAGCGCCGGCGTGAGGACTGCAACCTCTCCCAGGCCGATTTCGTCAATAACCGCATATCCTTCGTCTTCCAGCAGGTAGCGGGTGAGATACCCCAGGATCAACGCCTCGGTAAACGTTTTCCCGCTGACTACTAACGGATTGTCCACGGCTTTGTCGGGCTGCGGAGGGTTCTCGCCGATCAGGTTGTTCTCCAGCAGGTATTGCCTGGCCGCACGCTGCGGCATGGTATTGTCAATGGAGACGGTTTTGTTGAGCCGGATCAGGGTCTCAAGGTCCAGCAGGGAGGAAAGTTTTTCCAGGATACCGGCCAGTTCGGGATGGGTCTCCAGCACTTCCCGTCGTATGAGCGGAGCGGGGTTGTATGCGGGAAAAAATTGCCGGTCATCTTCCAGGACGACCAGATCGTAGCGGGCGATTCGGCCATCGGTCGCATCGCCTACGCCGATTTCGGCCAGCCCCGTTCCCACGGCCTGGTAGGCAAGCCCCAGGTCCACCACCGCCAGGTCGGGAAATTCAAATTCATAGTGTTGCTGAAAGCCCCGCAGGCCGTCGGAACGCTCGGTCCACTCGGCTGCTGCGGCCAGTGTCAGCTTGCCGGCATCCTTGTCCGCTGCCCCGTTTCCCCCTCCGCCGCATCCCGGCAAACCGGCAAGCAGCAGCAATAAAATAGCTATTATGCAGGTGTAAGCGGTTTTCATGGCATGTCTCCTTTGTGTGTCTATATGGTTTACAATGAACAAGATTTATCTGCTCCTTGCGGCTTTCATGTGGGGCGGTGTCAAAAACCATTCGACAACGCTCAGCAAACGCTCCAGGATAATGGACAGAAGGCCGATGTAGATCGTGCCTGCAAGGACCAGCTCAGGCCGGAAAAAATTGATGCCCGCGAAAATGATCGCCCCCATGCCCTTCCCCCCGACGAGCGCTGCCAGGACAGCCGTGGAAACCGTCAGGACGGCCGCGGTTTTCACCCCTGCCATGATGGTCGGCAGGCTAAGCGGCAGCTCCACCCGCAACAGCACATCCACGGGCGTCATGCCCATTCCCAAAGCTGCGTCGCGGACATCTTCGGGTACGGTGGAAATCGCGGCAATGCTGCTCCGGGCGATGGGCAGAAGCGCATAGATGGTCAGCGCAAAAAGGGCCGGACCGTATCCGAGGCCCAGAAACGGAAAAAAGACGGCGATGACCGCCAGCGGCGGAATAGTCTGCCCGGCATTGAAAAAAGCCATGACATGGGCCGCGTATTGGCGGTATCCCGGCCGTGTTACAAGAACAGCGGCAGGCAGGGCGATCGAAACGGCCAGAAACAGCGGTATCAGACTCAGCTGCAGGTGCTCCGGGATATAGCCGGGCGAACGATGAATCATTGCCTGAAGAAAGAGCTCCATGTCGAAATTCACTGCTTTTCTCCGCTGATCCGGTTGATATGCGCCTTGATTCCATTCCAGCTAAGAATGCCGGCCGGCTGGTCCTCCCTGCAGACCATCACTTCGTCGGTGTTGTTTTTCATCATTCGCTCCAGTGCCGCCTTGACCGGCCAGACCGCCTGGACCCTGGACCCGTTGTCTTTCGGAAAGTCCACAAGGGGCGCCTGCGGATCCATGAGCCCCTCGCAGCGGATCAGATCCAGGATCTTCGAGCCCCGATCGTCGCCGATGAGGCTTGACACAAAGTCGTTGGAAGGATGGGTGAGAATCTCGATGGGCGTGCCGGACTGCACCAGCCGCCCCTCGTTCAGTATTACAAGGTGATCGCCTATCTTGATGGCCTCGCTGATGTCATGCGTGACAAAGCAGATGGTTTTTCTTATATGCTGCTGAACACGGAGAAATTCGTCCTGGAGGTGCATCCGGATGATGGGATCCACCGCGGCAAAAGGTTCATCCATCAGCATAATGGGGGGATCGGCTGCAAGCGCCCGTGCGACGCCCACTCGCTGCGCCTGCCCGCCGCTCAATTGGTACGGGTATTTACTTTCGAATTCTTCCGGCGGAAGGCCCGTCATTTCAAGCAGCTCCCGGACTTTTCGGGCCGTTTTTTCCCGGGGCCAGCCTAGCAGTTCCGGAACCAGGGATATGTTTTGCCCGATGGTCCGGTGCGGCAGCAGACCGACCTGCTGGATGACGTACCCGATCGTTCTGCGAAGCAGGGGCGGGTTCATTTGCAGTATGTTTTTCCCATCGATGAAAATGGTACCCTCATCAGGTTCCACCAGGCGGTTGATCATCCGCAGAATGGTGGTTTTCCCGCATCCGGACGGCCCCACAAACACGGAGATCTTTCCTTTCTCGACGGTGAGGCTGAGCTGGTCCACGGCGGGACGCGCCACCCCGGAAAAACGCTTGCTGATATGCTCGAGCTGAATCATGAGGTGCCGGATTACTCCTTTCCTGCCTGGTAGCGCAGGCCGGGAGAAATGATTCTTTTCTCGATGCGCCCCATGGTAAAATCGAGCAGCAGGGCGATCAGGGATACCACGAGGGCGCCGGCAATGATCATGTCGGCGTTGCCCCGCGTGATTCCCTGGTGGATCAGCCTGCCCAGGTTTTTTTCCCCGATAAATGTTGCCATCGTGGCGATCCCGGTAATCAAAACGACGGTAACCCGGATGCCGGCGAAAACCGAGGGCCATGCCATGGGAAGCTGTATCCGGAAAAGAATCTGCCAGCCGGTCATCCCCATGCCCCTGCCCACTTCGACAACGGCGGCATCCACGGCCCGGACAGCAGCGGAGACGCTTCGCACAATCGGCATCATGGCATAGAGGACAAGCACCAGCAAGGCTGTTCTCCGCCCTAGCCCGAGGCCGGAAACCGCCATGAAAAGCCCGAATAAAGAGATGCTGGGGATGCAGAAAATGATGTTTCCGATTCCGACTACGACGCTGTCCAGCCGCTTGTTCCGGCTGATGGCAAGGCCGATGGAAATCCATAGCGCAAGCGACAGAATAAGTGTTGTTGCAACCAGGGATATATGGTTTACGGTATATTCGAGTACAAGACCGGCGTTGTCATGCAAAAAAAAGGCTACATTCATTTTTTTGACGCCGTTTTGCAGGTTTTTTCAAATGGATGGATCGGAATAGTTAGCGTTCGAACGAAAACCAGGATTTTTCGTCAAGGTCAAGGACGGCGAAAATTTTAACCGCAGGAATACTGGACGTATTTTGAGGATTAAAATTTGAGCCGGACGCA
>SLPT01000400.1 GCA_007131845.1 Desulfobacteraceae bacterium
CCGATTTCCGTATCGTCGTCTGTTGCATTATAACCCTTCATACTGCCATATTTATCGGCATTTTTCTATCATTAAGAAATAAAAAAGCGGACGGTTTCATCGCAATGCTCGTGTGCGAAAAACCGTCCGCTGAAAATCCCGTCGTTTTGGTGTGTTTATCCGCTGAACTGGTTGCGCAGTTCCTTTTTGTTGAGCTTGCCGACGCTGGTCTTGGCGATTTCATCGACAAACCGGATGTTGCCCGGCACGCCGTACTTGGGGATCTCGCCTGCATCCACGAACGTCATGCAGTGATCCTGGATATCCTGCTCGGTGGTCTTGCCCTTGAAGTCTTCCTTGAGCACGATCAGCGCCAGAGGTCGCTCGCCCCATTTTTCATCCGGCACGCCGATGACGGCCGATTCGCTTACCGACGGATGCTGGCTGATGATATCTTCCAGGGTGAGCGAGGAGAGCCACTCGCCGCCGGTCTTGATGACGTCCTTGAGACGGTCTGTGATCTGCAGATAGCCCTCTTCGTCCACGAAGCCGATATCGCCGGTATGCAGCCAGCCGCCCTGCCAGAGGCTTTCGCTCTGGTCGGGATCCTTGAGGTATCCCTGGGTGAGCCAGGGGGCCCGTACCACCACCTCGCCGGTGGTTTTGCCGTCGTGGGGCAGTGCGTTTCCTTCCGGATCCCAGATCTGGAGCTGAACGTTGGGCGCGGGCAGCCCGGTGCGGCACCGGATTTTGACCTGTTCTTCCAGACTCCACTCGAGCATGTGCGGCTTTAAAATGGCCATGGTCAGAAGCGGGCAGGTCTCGGACATGCCGTAGGCCGTGTAGATGTTGATCCCCATGTCCAGGGCGGCCTTGCACAGGCCCTTGGGAAGCGCCGAGCCGCCGATGATGACCTTCCAGCCGGACAGGTTGATCTGCTTGACCGCCGGGCTGGATACGAGCATGTGCATGATGGTCGGCACGCAGTGGGAAAACGTGACTTTTTCCGTCACAACGAGCTTGAGCAGCATTTCCGGCTCGTAGCGGCCGGGATAGATCTGCTTTGCGCCCAGAAGCGTCATGGCATAGGGGATGCCCCATGCATGGACGTGGAACATGGGCGTCATGGGCATGTAGATGTCGCCGGAGTTGAGGTCGGACTGGCTGTTATAGGCGGTGGATGCCGTCAGGATGGCGTATGTGTGCAAAACGATCTGGCGGTGGCTGAAGAAAACCCCCTTGGGAAGCCCGGTGGTGCCCGTGGTGTAGAAGACGGTGGCCTGGGTGTTTTCATCGAAGTCCGGGAAGTCGTAGGAATCCGGCGCTTTGGCGCAAAGCTCCTCGTATTCGCCGTCGAGCGGCACGGTGGTCTGCGGCTTGTCCTTGCTGTCCGTCAGCAAAACGATCTTCTTGACCGTGGAGAACTTGTCCTTGACCGCCTCGACGAGCGGCAGGAACTCTTCGTTCACCAGGATCACGTCGTCCTCGGCGTGGTTGATGGTGTAGATAAGCTGTTCCGGGGAGAGCCGGATGTTGATGGTGTGCATGATCGCCCCCATCATGGGAATGGCGAAGAAGCACTCCAGGTAGCGATGGCTGTCCCAGTCCATGACCGCCACGGTGTCGCCGGGCTTCACGCCCAGGTCGGCCAGCATGTTGGCCAGCTTGTGGACGCGCCGTTCAAGATCCCGGTAGGTGAACCGGTGCAGGTCGCGGTAGACGATCTCCTGGTCCGGCGAATAGATCAATGGCGTGCGCAGGATGCTCTTGATCAGAAGCGGGTTTGAATAAGCCGAAGGGGTGGGCTGGATGGTTTTGAACGTCATGGTACCATACCTCCTTACATAGGTTGTTGTTTCGTGTCCGCGGGAGAACGGATCCGCCGCCTGCGGACGGGATATGTTCTTATAACATAGCAAAGGATATGCCATCCGGACCGGAAGCGTGAAAAGGTGCATGGTTGGCGGATATTGGAAGAAACGGGCCGGTGACGGCATGCACAGGCCGATGGGTCATCAATAACTCATATGAATGGAATTTATGTCGTATTTACATAATGTTTAGGCATTTACAGTTTATTTGTAAAAAAACTCATGTTGAGTAGTTTGTAACTCATGCTTTTGCGGTTCTCATGACTCGTTATCCAGGACAGCCCTGACCTTGACGGCAAGATCCTTCCGGGAAAACGGCTTCTGGATGAAGTGGAATCCCTCGTCGAGCACCCCGTGGTGGGCAATGACGTTGGCCGTGTAACCGGATACGAAGATGCACCGGATTACGCGAATCTCCCCGATCCGCCTGAATAGTTCCAGGCCGTTCATTTCCGGCATCACCACATCGGTGATCATCAGATCGACGGCACCGGCATGGGTCTGTACCGCCCGGATCGCCTCACCCGGCGTGCCGGCGGCAATCACCGTGTAGCCGAGCTGTTCCAGCATGATTTTCCCCATATTAAGCAGTCCCGGTTCATCCTCCACCATCAAAACGGTTTCGCTGCCGGTGGGGATGGTCTTCTTCTCGGGCTGTTTCCGATCCGTCGCCGCCGCTTCCACCCGGGGGAGGTATATCCGGAAGGTGCTGCCGCTGCCGGGTTCGCTGTACACGTTGATTAATCCGTGGTTCTGCCGGACAATGCCGTATACCGTGGAAAGCCCCAGTCCGCTGCCCCGCCCTTTTTCCTTTGCGGTAAAAAACGGCTCGAAGATCTGCTGCGCCGTTTCGGCGTCCATGCCGCATCCGTCGTCGCTGACCGTCAGCATGGCGTACCGGCCGGGCTGGAAATCCGGGTGATCCCGGCAATAGGCCTCATCGAAGTGCCGGTTGCCGGTTTCGATGGTGAGCCGGCCCACCCCGCCGATTGCATCCCGCGCGTTGACCACCAGGTTGACCAGCACCTGGTCCACCTGTGCGGGATCCATTTTCACGGGCCAGGTTTCTTCGGCCGGCAGCCATTGAAGCGAGATATCCTCGCCGATAAGGCGGTGGAGCATCTTGAGCATTCCCCCGATGGTCTCGTTGAGGTCAATCACTACGGGCGCAATGGTCTGCTTCCTTGCAAAAGCCAGGAGCTGGCGGGTCAGATCCGCCGAGCGCTTTCCGGCCCTTCGGATTTCCAGGAGATTGTCCCGGATATCGGGCGCACGGCCGCCGGGGCGTTCCAGGGCCATATCCGCGCTGCCGATAATGATGGAAAGCATGTTGTTGAAATCGTGGGCCACCCCGCCGGCAAGCCGGCCCACCGACTCGAGTTTCTGGGATTGTTCGAGCTGTGCCTGGAGGTTTTTCTGGCTGGTGATATCCTGAAATGATCCCTGGACGCCCATAATCCGGGGCGTATCATCCTGTCCGCCGCCCCCGGATGTCTCTTCATAGACGGGCTCTCCGATGGTCCGCACCCACACCCGTTCTCCGGATGCGGTGAGAATCTGCATGATCTCATCGTAGGAGACTCCCCGGGCGGCGCATGCCCCGAAGACTTCCCGGATCCGCTCCCGGTATTCGGATGCGTAGAATTCGATTGCCTGCTCCAGGCCGGGGGAATACCCGGGAGGCATCCCGTGGATTTCTGCTGTTTCATCCGACCACCACACGCACCTTGTTGGAAGATCGACAAACCAACCGCCCAGCTTAGCCGTGCGGCCTGCGATCCGGACCATCCGCTCCTGCCTGAGTCGCTCTTCACGGGCCCTGTATTCCTCCGTTACATCCCGGAACACCAGCACCACGCCCCGCATCGTGCCGTCGCCGGACCGGATGGGCGCCGCACTGTCCGCGATCTGACGGCGCTTGCCGTCTTTTGAGATCAGCACGGTATGGTTGGCGAGCCCTTTCACCTTCCCGCTTGCAATAACTTTGTGCACGGGCGTTTCCA